>JAFZPO010000058.1 GCA_017550305.1 Clostridia bacterium | reverse complement strand
TGCCTGCATCATGACCTCGGCGCGCTCGGTTCGGCATTCCATGAAAAGGCGGCCGAACGCCAGCTCAGGCTCATGAAAGACATGGGCGTCAATGCCATCCGCACGTCGCACAACCCGCCAGCCAGAAAGTTCCTGGACCTGTGCGACAGGCTGGGACTGATGGTGATCGACGAGTTGTACGACATGTGGGAGCTGCCCAAGACAACGTATGACAACGCGCGGTTCTTCAAGGACACCTGGAAGGACGATGTTGCGGCAATGGTGCGCCGCGACCGCTGCCATCCGTCGGTGATCATGTGGTCGATCGGCAACGAGATCTATGACATGCACGCGTCGGAACGCGGGCAGATGTGGACACGGAACCTCGCGGAAGAAATAAACAAGCACGACGGCAGCCACGCGCATGTGACCTTCGGGAGCAATTACATGCCCTGGGAAGGCGCGCAGAAGTGCGCGGAAATCATAGGCGTCCCGGGATACAACTATGCCGAGAAATACTATGACGCGCATCATGCCGCGCATCCCGGCTGGGTCATCTACGGCAGCGAGACCGCTTCGCTCCTCTTCAGCCGCGGCATCTATCACTTCCCCATGGATACGATGATCCTTTCGGAAGAGGACCTGCAATGTTCCGCACTGCTCAACAGCAATACCAGCTGGGGCGCGCTGGACCTTAAGAAGATGCTGGTCGAAGACCGACTGAACGCCTACTCGATGGGCCAGTTCGTATGGTCGGGCACGGATTACATCGGCGAGCCGACCCCGTATCATACGCGCAGCTGCTATTTCGGCCAGGCGGATACGGCGGGCTTCCCCAAGGATAGTTTCTATCTGTACCAGGCCTTCTGGACCAGGGCGCCCATGGTGCATATCGGCGTTTACTGGGACTGGAACGAAGGCCAGATGATCGATGTTCCGGTCATGACAAATGCGAAGTCCGCAGAGCTCTTCCTGAACGGCGTCTCGCTTGGCAGGAAAGACGTGGACCTTGACAGCATAGAGGGCAGCCTGCCCGTCTGGCACGTACCCTACACCCGCGGCGTGCTCACCGCCCGTGCCTATGATGAAGAGGGCAGGGAGGTCTGCCGCGATGAAAAGCGCTCGTTCGGCGAATCAAAGCGCATCGTGCTGAAGGCTGACCGCGTGCGCCTGACCGATGCGTGCGGGGACATGGCGTTCGTCGAGGTCAGCGTGCTCGACGCGAAAGGCAATCCTGTTGAGAACGCCTGCGACCGCGTGCACGCAGAAGTCACCGGAAGCCTCGTACTGCTGGGCATGGACAACGGCGACAGTACCGACCGCGACGGATACCAGGCGCAAAGCCGCCGGCTCTTCAGCGGCAGACTGCTGATGATCCTGGGCGCACAGGGCACAGGCGAAGGCCGTGTGCGCATGACCGGTAAGGGGCTTGAAGGTGCGGACCTCGTGTTTGCGGTGGATATGGGAACACGCGGGGAAAAGCGCCGCTTCAATGATCTGTGCCGGGATGAAAAGCCTGAAGAAGACATCTTTATCCGGCGCATCGACCTGAAGGCGCTGACACCGCGCCTGATGACGCCCGAGCAGCCGCAGGCCATGTTCGAAGTGCGCACGCTGCCGGAGAACGCTGTGCCGCAGGAGCTCTCCTTCTCCATCCGCAACGCGGAGGGCGTCGAGATGCCGTGCGCCGTCGCGGAACAGGACGGAAACCGCGTGACCGTGAAGGCGATCGGTGACGGGCATATGTACCTGCGTGCAACGGCATGCAACGGGTATCCGCACACGCGCGTGATCTCGGTACTGGAGCTTGAAGCGCAGGGCTTCGGTGCCGCGGGTCTCGATCCCTATAACTTTGTGGCAGGCGCGCTCAGCGATATCCGCATCGGCGAGATCACCCCGGGCAATGACCGCGGTGTCGCATTCGCGAGGGACGGCTTCAGCGTCGCGGGCTTCGGGCATGTGGACTTCGGGCCTGTGGGCTCGGACGAGATCACGATCCCGGTGTTCGCGCTGAACGGGGAACTCTACCGCATAGGCCTGTGGGACGGGATCCCGGAGCAGGGCGGGCGCCTGATCACGACGCTGGATTATCAGAAGCCCAGCATCTGGAACGTATACCAGGAGGAGACCTACCGTCTGCCCGAAGTGCTTCACGGCATGCATGATCTGTGCTTCTCACTGGATTCGAAAGTGCACCTGAAGGGCTTTATCTTCACGCGTCAGTCGCGCGCGCTTCGCTGGAATGCCGCGGCGTCCGCCGACCGCGTCTACGGCGATTCCTTCCGCACGGAAGGAACGGCTGTGCGGGGCATAGGGAACAATGTGACGCTGGACTTTGGCAATATGGAGTTCGCGCATGCGGGCACCATGCGTCTAGTGCTGTGCGGCTCAACGCCGCTGCCTGTCAATACCGTGCATGTGCGTGTAACGGATCCGGACGGGGAAGCCTGCGTTTCGCAGTGCGCTTTCCGGAAAAGCGAAGCGGCAGCGGAACAGGTGTTTGACGTCAGTGTCCCGCAGGGGAACTGTGACGTATCGTTCGTCTTCCTTCCGGGCAGCGATTTCGATTTTGAGGGTTTCCGTTTCGAGGAGGCTTGAGCGATGGGCTTTCGGGTGAATGAGTATCTGCAGGGCGTATTCCATATCGAGGATACGCTGGGCGTGTGCATGACGCTGCTCACGGGCAGCAGGCGTGCACTGCTGGTGGATACGGGATACGGGCTCGAGGACGTCGGGGCGTTCGTGCGCACGCTGACAGACCTGCCTCTTGTGGTGATC
>JAFZPO010000057.1 GCA_017550305.1 Clostridia bacterium | reverse complement strand
ATGCCGTTCCGACCAGTTGGATATGATCTTGAATTTCTCACTGTCACCCCAGCTGAACTCGATCGAGGTCATAGGTGCTACCGCTTCGATCCCCTGCTCGCGAAACCAGGTCTCGACTGCCTTCGCAAGCGCGCGGTTGCATTCCTCGCCGTGCACGCGCACCATGATCCATTCCATGGACGGGATATCCGGGATCTCCCTGGTCGCGTCACGTGTACGCTGCGTCTGCGGGAGGCACCAGCTGATGATGCTCACTCCGGAGGGATCGAAATCATATCCGTAAACGTTCTTCAGCCATTCCTCGGGAAGCCTGTAGAAATTCTCGTCGATATGCTTTTTATAGAAAGGATAAAGCGGGTCTGCAGCGCTGCTGAACCCGATGAGGGGCTCATCAAAGGCATAGTCGTCGATCCGGAGCATGGAGTTATACATTTTATTGGACATGCGATCTTTGATAAAACGTTCCACTTCAGCATTCGTAGGCATAAAAACTCTCACCTCGAATATATTAAAATAGTTACCTCTTTATGTATGAATATATCATGCATATATACATTTTGCAAGCAAATACATAATAAAAGCACAACACCCGTACCCATCCCCGACCGCAGATCGTAAAAGAGATGTAAATACTTTAAGCAAAAGGTTTCTACTTATACAACAAAAAGACTGCATGTGCGATTTGCAGTCTGCAGTCTTTATGAAGCGATCCGGTTTGGGCTATTCTTTCAGGAAAAGGAACGCACAAGCGAGAGCAACACAGGAGCCTATCCAGATCGTCTTCTCACCGATCGATTCTCCAATGATCATGGCCAGTACAGCACCTGTCAGAAAAGAAAGAAGAATCGCGGTATACTTAAACGCCCTTTTCAGTGCGGAATGATTCTTTTGAAAGATCCCTTTGTAATAGAGTTCAGCGCATGAACGCATGTTTCCGGTGCAGAAAACAGATGCATAAGCCATTTCATCCTCAAATTTCCGGAATGCGCTGAACTGCATGGCTGCCAAAAGAGATGTGATCGAATTCGGGATGATGTCAAGAACGGTGTCCGGCACAAACCCGATACAGAAAAGGATAAATGCTTCAAGCAGCATGACCCTGTTCTTCAGCTTCCTGTTTCTTTCTGCATCTTCCCCGTGTATATTTGCAACATGATTCAGGATGAACTGCGCAGCGAATATCCCCATCCAGAATCCAAGGATAGGCACAAATGCGCGGAAAGCCCTGTCGTACTGGCCATGAACGAAACGATATGCAAAGATGATAAGGTTTCCGGTCTGCCCCGTGGCAAAGACTCCGCCGCGGACGGAATAGGAATACCCGTCCATGATTCCGCCCAGGATCGAAAGCATCATTGCCAGATGCAGACGCTCTGATGAATTGCCTCTTCCTTTGCTGAGGTCCTTTTGTTGTGTCATTTATGTCCTCGTTTCAGAAAAGGTCCTGCAGAACGCCTGCACAGCCTTCGAGATGTATGCGTCCTTCCTTGTAACGAAATGGAAATCCCTGCGCATAAGCGGTGAAGGAAGCGTGTAAAACACCAGATGCTCCGTTTTCATACCATGGATAAGGTCGGCGCTTGTCAGCGTGCACCCCAGCCCGGCCCTGGCCAGCTGATAAGCCGTTGCGAACTGCTGGATCTGGATGATCTTGGAAGGACGGTGCTGTATCTGCTGGAAAATCATCTCACTGCGGTCATGCAGATTATTTCCCTCGGTCAGCTGGAGGAATGTCAGTTTCTCCAGCTGCTCAGTCTGGAAATAATGCTCATATGCCGCAATGTTTCCATTGCAGACCTCCTCACACGTCAGATAATTTTCCGGCAGTCCCTTTTCCCGGGCATACTCCTTTGGCACCGCAAAAAAGAGGTCATCATAAAAGGCATGGCCGATAGACTGCAGGGCAGGATCATCCACGGCGCACATGAGACAAAGATCGATCTTGCAATCTGCCAGCATATCCCGAAATGCGCTCGACTGGGCTTCCATGATCTGAAGGTTGATTCCCGGATACTCTTTCGCAAACCGGCATATTGCTTTCTGAAGGATATACGACAGAAGATAATGTGTCCCGCCGATCGTAAGCATTCCTGTTTTTAAATCATTCATATCACGGATATACGCCAGCATATTCTCCTCAGCCGGCTTTGCGGTATGGTAGAAAGCTATGTATGCTTTCCCCGCTTCCGTCAGACTGATCGGATGATGCTTGCGGTCAAAGAGCGGCGCACCGAGCTCATTCTCAATACGCTGAATCGACATGCTCAGTGATGACTGGCTGATGTACATCTCATCCGCAGCTTTTGAAAAGGAACCGTACTGATATACCGCATATACCAAATCCATGTCCTTCATACAGATGCTCCTCCATTTATTTCCCGCTGTCCAAAAAGCACGAAGCGGGGATGCCGTAACTTCGGGCGGCATCCCCAGAGGCAATTTATCGTTTTTTACACGTATCTGCACACATGATCGACAGCAATATCCGAGAAACCGAAAGCTTCAGCCTTGGTCATTTTGCCATTGCAGATATCTTCGATGTTCCCGACCATTTCGCGTCCCATCTGCTGATATGTCTTTTCACCGCGCACGATAGCACTCAGATCGATATCCATATTATCTTCCATCTTCTGATAAGTGCGTCCGTTTGCCGTAACCTTAAGGACAGGCACGATAGCGTTGCCGGTAGGCGTACCGCGGCCGGTCGTGAAGATCACAGCCTGGCATCCGGAAGCGACCATGGATGTCACCGAAGAGATATCATATCCGGCAGTATCCATTACGATCGCGCCATGCTTTGTCGGCCGCTTGCCCTGTTCAAGGACTTCCACGATCGGGCGTGTTCCGCCCTTCCTGATACATCCGAGAGATTTCTCGTCCAGAGTCGACAGTCCGCCCGCCTTGTTGCCCGGCGTGGGCTGTCCGGCACGGCAATCCTGTCCGGCTGCGGTCAGATGCTCTTCGTAAGCGCGGCAGACTTCGATCACCTGATGCTGGATCTCACGGTCAGCAGCACGCTTGGCCAGCACATGTTCTCCGCCGATCCATTCAATGGACTCGCTCATCATGACAGTCGCGCCCATATCCACCAGGATATCGCTCAGTTCGCCAACTGCGGGATTGCTTGCAATGCCTGAGGTCGCGTCAGAACCGCCGCACTCGATTGCCAGGAAGAATTCAGAAGCATCGAAAAGCTCTTTCTGCTGCATGGCGGCTTCGGCAGCCATATCGCGTGCAGCGCGGACTGCTTTTTCGATCGTCTTCAGTGTTCCGCCTTCATCCTGAATCCCGAAGGAAACAACAGGCTTTGAAGTCATCTTCTGGATCTTTTCCCTGAGTTTCATATGCGGCACCGTCTCGCAGCCCAGTCCGATGATCACGACACCGTATACGTTCGGGTTACAGGCAAATCCGGTAAGGACCTTCTGGCTCATTTCGGTATTTGCCGCCACGTCTGAGCAGCCTGTATTGAATACAATGTTCACGGCACCGCGCACCTGGCTCGCTACGATACGGCTGCTTTCACTGCCGCAGGCGCAGGTAGGAAGGATCAGCACATGATTGCGGATGCCCGGGCGCCCTTCCGCACGGCGGTATCCCCAGAACTTGAAGCCCTTCAGATCGGGAGCACCTGCAGACTGCTTTGCGCACATCACGAAATCTTCGCCTGCCAGTTCACTGTCGTAATCACGCGGGACGCTGAACAGGTTATGATCGGATACCCACTGTCCGGCAGTGATATCCACGGAAACTTCGCCAAGGCTTTCGCCATACTTGATCACCTGACCCCCCTTGGGGATATCCGTCAGAGCGATCTTGTGGCAGTATGGAATATCTTCCTTTGCGGTAATGGTGCAGAGTTCCTCGTCCTTGCGGTAGCAGACTGTTCCGCCCGCCGGGATCTCGGTCATACAGGTCACAACGTTATCGGTGACATCCATCATCAATGCGTTGATATTCATGGCTTTCTCCTTTATTCAGGCAGCTTTTTACTCAGGCAGCTTCATGGGTTCTGTTGTATTCTTCTTCGCTCATCATGGGGCCCAGTTTGCCTTCGAACTTGGACACGACCATCGAGGTAGCGCCGTCGCCGAAGATATTGGGGATCATGCGGCCCATGTTCAGGAAGCGGTCAACACCGGCCAGGAGACCGACAGCCTCGAGAGGCAGTCCGGCAGCATTCAGAACAACCGTGAGCATGATCAGTCCGGAACCAGGCACACCGGCAGTACCGATGGAAGCCAGAACAGCGGAGAGCATGATCATGATCTGCTGGCTCAGGGACAGGTCGATTCCGAACACCTGCGCCGCGAAGATGGCAGCAACGGCTTCATAGATAGCAGTACCGTCCATGTTGATGACAGCGCCGAAAGGAATTACGAAGTCGGCGACGTCTTCAGCAGCGCCCAGGCGCTTGCAGGTCTTGAGGTTCAGCGGGATCGTAGCCACACTGGAGCAGGTAGCGACGGCGAACAGGACCGTCTGCAGGTATTCTTTGACAAAGCGGAAAGGATTACGATGGCAGATACCGCCGATCATAAGGCCAGCCTGTGTGAACAATGCGTGCAGGATGCAGCCCAGGTAGACAGCAGCGATCGCCTTCGCATAGGGTCCAAGGATGGCCAGGCCATAGGTACCTACTACCCATGCCATAAGGCCAAACACGCCGATCGGGGAGAACCAGAGAACGATGTTGGTGATCTTCTTCATGACCTCGGCAACGCCGGAGAAGAATTTCTGAACCGTGCTGCGGCCCTTGTCTTCGGGGATCAGAGTCAGAGCAAAGCCGAACAGCAGAGCGAAGAAGATGCACTGAAGCAGGTTTGCACTGCTCATCGAAGAGAAGATATTGGTGGGAATAATACCGAGCAGCGTATCCAGAATGTTCATCTTCTTGGAGCTGTCAGCAGTCAGGCCTTCCAGATTGATGGTAATGCCCTTGCCGACCGCGAGAAGGTTGGCCATGACAAGACCGATCAGGATCGCGATGGCAGTCGTCACCATGAAAATGATGAAGGTACGGCCGGCGCGCTTGCCCAGCTTTTTCATATCGCCTACGTCAGCAGCAGCTGTGATCAGCAGGCTCATAACGAGCGGAACGACGACCATGTTCAGAAGGTTCGTCAGGATGGTGCCCAGGAATTTTACCTGTTTGCCAGCTTCAGGGGCAATAATGCCCATTGCAATACCGGCGATAAAGCCGATCAGGATCCATGTGAACAGACCAATTTTCTTAAGCCGTTTCACTTTCTCTTCCTCCCTTGATTTACGTTCAGGTTTCCTTTCCTGAAACGTATTATTCATGATTTTATTGTAGGAAGGAATAACTTATCTTTCAATTTGAATCCTAAATAGGGTTATTCGATTTATTGATCTTATTTCCTGCTCCTGTCACGCGTGAACCTCCCATGTCTAAAGACACGGGCTTCTGGGAGACCGAGGTCTCCGTTTAAGAAGTTTGGCATTTAAGTCTCCACCTGACAGAGCTGTCAGGCTACCCTTATTCTTACGGGCGTGTCCACATCGCCCCTACTGTATAGGACCGTTAAGTCCACAACACTACTTTTCCGAAGGATATTCAGTGCTCCGTTTATATCGGCGTTCAGGAGCTTTCCCTCCGCTGTCCTGTATTGCCCGCGATAGATCCGTTTCCCGCTGAATTCACACTCCCGGTCTGGATCATCTTTACTTACCGGAAATTCATCCCTGTCCCAGAAACTGGCCTTGGATGTATAGCTTTCTTCCTGCCCGATCATCCGAATGCCGTTCAGTTCACACAGATACTGCAGCTTGTCCAGCAGCCTGCCGAACGGGATGCTCGTAAACGTCTGGTTGTTCCTTTTCCCGAGATTGCTTCCCCGCTGGAATGTTTCGCTGTACCCGGCAACAAGTGTCCCGATCTTATTGTCTATGCAATACCGTAGGATGATCTGTGCCGCTTTGCTCATGTAGTCATTGACCCGGTTGTTCCGCTTCCGGAGCAATATCTCCTGACGGCATGTGCGTCCTTT
>JAFZPO010000056.1 GCA_017550305.1 Clostridia bacterium | reverse complement strand
GGGACGTCGTCAATGAGGCGATCGGTGACAGCTCCGGCGAGTGGAAAGACAAGGATCCCCGGCACCTGCGCACAAAGCGCAATGGTGAATCAAATATCTTCCTGGATTGTGTCGGAGACGACGATGTGGAGTTTGCGTTCCTGTGCGCAAGGGATACCGTGGAAAAGCTCGGTGTGGATATTAAGCTGTTCTATAACGATTACAATATGTTCTCGACGCAGAAAATGACAGCCGCGGTAGCGCTTCTCCAGAGCGTGAATTCCTATGCGAAGGACGAGGCGGGCGAATACCGGAAGCTTGCTGACGGCATCGGTATGCAGGGATATCTCGGCGGGTACGGCCAGCAGGGCG
Organism: Clostridia bacterium; assembly: GCA_017550305.1. Taxonomy (GTDB): domain Bacteria; phylum Bacillota; class Clostridia; order Christensenellales; family Aristaeellaceae; genus SFMI01. Next base: position 3,235 of record JAFZPO010000056.1, on the reverse strand, counting down.
GTTGTATGGCCGAGAGCCTGATCACGGACCTGAACAGGGCTATCGATATCTACATCAAACGAGGCTATGAAGTACAGATCACGGAAATGGCAGTCCGGAACTATGATCCGGGCTTAGCCGCTGAGCACGCGGAATTCTACGGTCGCTTGTTCTCTGAAATCTTCATGCAGAAGAACAGCGAAGAAAGCAATCCCCTGACTGCTGTCTGCATCTGGGGCCTCAGGGATGCCAACCCGGCGATCCAGGATTATGATTACAATCTGAACAGCTCATATGGCTGCCTGCTTACATCGGACTGCAAGATTAAGACCTGCTTTGATACGGTATACCACGTGCTCAAAGGCGATTGATCCCTTCCACAGCACTAATTACAAGCTCCTCCTGAATCACAAACCTGTGAACTTCAGGAGGAGCATTTCATTTCTCCTATGCAATTATCCGCGTTTTACACTGCCTTCTCGAATACCATGTCAGTCAGTGCGCTCTTCATAAGTTCATCCGGCTGCGTGTCCGGCCTGATCCAGTCCCCGGTCAGCCTCTCAGGAAGGATCAGCGGCATACGGTCATGGATGAAGCGTATGCCTTCGCCCGGCTCGCGCGTGAGCACTGCGAAGACAGGCACCCGGATACCCGACATCTCCTCGATGCGGTACACGCCGGCGAGCCACGTCACGGCGCTGTTTCTGGGCTGGATGAGGTATTTGTCCCCGGTCTCCTTTTTGCCCGTGCTCTGGTTAATCCGGTGTTCCCACTCGAAGTAATAACTTGCGGGGATCACGCAGCGATGCGCGCGCCAGGCTTCCTTCCAGAAGGGTTTCTCGCCGGCAGTCTCCGCACGGCAGTTGATGAGCGGAGAACCACCACGGGGGTTCGGGATCCCCCAGACCATCGGAAAGACCGTGGCATCCTGTGTTTTGGAGGAAGCCAGGACCGGAATGATGTTCGTCGGTGCGACCTCACCGTCGCAGATGATCGGCCGGATCAGCTTATTGACCATCAGAGAAGCCAGCGGTGAGTCCTTGGCCTTCTCCGCATAGAAATGGAGTTCTGACGTTCCGTCAACAAAAAACCTGCAGCACATACTTCTCTCCGTTCAGGCTCTACAACAGAGCGCCTATCAGGCACCGGCTTTTTTCGCCTTGAGCTCCTTCCTGAGCTCATTATAAGCCGTCTGGTTTTCTTTGCTGAAACCACTCATGGCTTCGGGATTTCTTTCCGCGACCAGGTTCAGAAGCCGCTCATGGACTTCCTCTGTATTGGCTGCACGCTTCTTGGTGCCCGCCTTGCCTCTTGCGATCATATGCCTCTTCCCGTCGGTGGAAATGACATTCAGATAATCGTAATCGTGCATGCCGTTGGTACTGTGCCTGGTCCGATAGATCCAGAAGATATCTTTATACCGGACGGCACTCAATTCACTCGTGACACTGACCAGATAGTCCTCCGTGACATACGTCTTCACTTCCGCTATCCATTCGGTTTCCGGACTGTTGATCTCTCCGATCAGCTCATCCGCCTGCGGATTATCCGGTCCTAGCGTCCTTGTGAATGTTTTCATCTGGCTGCGTCCGGCCAGGAACAGGATCAGGCCTATGATCCCGAGCAGGATGAAAATGCTGATGATTTCCCCGCTTACGACCTCCATGAAGCCTGCGATCCCGTTCAGCCTACTCTCTTCAAGAACCGTCAGTCCGACCTTGCCGAAGACCTCATCAAAGTTCGTCGAAGTGACCGTCTTCTGTCCGGTCGCCTCATTCAGTCCAGTGATCGCATAGCTCCTGGCGCCGCGCGGGATGGCTTCCGTATATCCCGTAACGCGGAACAGTCTGTCGGTCTTATTCTCATACTGCTTTGCACAGTATTCGTAGCCTTTCGCGTTTGTGGTCAGCAGATAATACCTTTCGTCGTCATAACCGATAAAAAACTCTTTATCATCGTCCTGTTCGGCAAAATAGAACATGCCGAGCAATTCGACATAAGCCATCTGTTTTTCCCTGCCGCTGTCCGCGCTCTGCAGGATCTCACCCAGGCTGCGGGTATTCTTTTTCGCCTGCGCAAACTGCGCGATCCCCATCACGAGCAGCACCGCACAGACAGCCAGGAACAGCCAGCCTATGCCGCATGAGATCTTCGCCTTACGGTATGCCTTTGAAATGATCTTGTTTTCTATATACATGTTTCCTGTCCTCGGATACAGGTAAAGAGTCTCCCTTTTGGGAGTAATTGCAGTATACAACCAAACAGGGCTGCACGCAACAAATGGCCATGATTCTGAACAACAGTTTGTAGTAGACCTGACCGAAGTATGCATTTCAGGGCATTTCTTGTATAATCATCAGAATTGTGTATAATTGTATACAGTTACAGGAACCGGAAAGCGAGGCTGATCCTGATGGATCGGGAACAATACATACAGGAAAATCTGAAGACCAGGATCGCATACAGCTGTGACGTATTGGTATGCGGCGGCGGTGTTGCAGGCATTGCCGCTGCGCTGGCAGCCGCGCGCCAAGGCAAAAAGGTGATCCTGATCGAGCGTGAATATATGCTCGGCGGTCTCGGCACTGCCGGTCTAGTGACCATTTATCTGCCCATATGCGATGGAAAAGGCCGTCAGGTGTGCTTCGGGCTCGCGGAAGAACTGCTGCGCCTTTCTGTCAGCATGGGACATGAGAACGACCCCGTTTATGCTTCCAACTGGCTGGAATCGGATGACCCTTCCTGCCGCACGGAAAACGACAGGCGTTTTGAAGTGCAGTACAACCCGCATCTGTTCGCGATGCTTACCGAGAAGCTTCTGCTTTCGGAAGGCGTACAGATCCTGTATGGCTCAGCCGCGGCAGCCGTGAGCGTTTCCGGAGGGCGCATTGATTCTGTTATCATAGAAAACAAATCAGGCCGCAGTGCGATCCTCTGCAGGACAGTCGTGGACGCTTCCGGCGACTGTGATATTGCAAAGTTCGCAGACGCACCGACCGCGCTGCATGCGCGCGGGAATATCCTGGCTGCCTGGTATTACCGGCTTGGAGAACCCGGTTATGAGCTCCGCCTGCTTGGCCTTGCTGAAAATGAGAAAGGCGAGTGCAGGGAAGGATACCTGGTCCCGCGCCGCTTCAGCGGTGTGGATGCGGAAGAGAATTCCGATTTCATGCAGCTGACACACGCAGCCATTCTGGATGATATCCGCAAGAAGCGTGAGACGGATCCGGGCCTGATCCCGGTCACCATACCATCC
>JAFZPO010000055.1 GCA_017550305.1 Clostridia bacterium | reverse complement strand
GGCGTGCCGGACCTGTGGACATATTACTGTGTCGGGCAGTACATGGATGTCCCGAATCATTTTATCGCAATGCCCGGAGCTCGCACACGCATGCTGGGCATAGTGCTTTACCGGTATGGCCTCAAGGGATTTCTGCAGTGGGGCTATAATTTCTACAACGCGCGTCTATCCATGTACCCCATTGACCCTTATGCCATTACGGATGCCGACGGAGCGTTTCCCGCGGGCGATGCGTTTATCGTCTATCCCGGTTCAAATGGCGAACCGGAAGAATCCTTGCGCCTGCTTGTCCTGCATGCGGCCATGCAGGACCTGCGTGCCCTGCAGTGGCTGGAAACGCTTACAAACCGTGAACATGTGCTCGCGCTCATCACCGAAGCGGCCGGAATGCAGATAACGAATACCGAATACCCACATGATCCCGGGTTCTTCATCCGGCTTCGTGAGCGCATTGACTGTGAGATAGAAGAATGCCAAAGAAAACCTCAGCAATGAGAAAACCTGATGCACGAAGCATTGCATATACTGCTCTGTGCACCGTACTGATTGCCATCTGTTCCTGGATCTCCGTTCCTGCCCAGGTCCCTTTTACCTTGCAGACATTCGCTGTGTTTCTCACAAGCGACCTGCTTGGTCCCGCCGCGATCCTCTCCGTACTTCTGTACCTTCTGCTGGGTGCCATCGGCATCCCAGTGTTTGCCGGTTTTTCCGGCGGAATCAGCGTGTTGCTAGGACCCACGGGCGGTTACCTGATCGGGTTTATTGCCATCGCATTGCTTATGTCGGGATGGTGCCGCCTCTTTGGAGAACACCTGAAGTCAGCCGGTATGCTGCTTGGTCTGCTCATCTGTTATCTCTTCGGTACGCTCTGGTTTGTATGGGTCTATACACGCGGTGGGAATACTGTCTCTTTCACTGTCGCGCTTGGCTGGTGCGTACTGCCTTATGTTATTCCAGATCTTCTGAAGATCGCGCTTGCACGGTTTATTGCAGCACGTCTAAGGCCTGCCCTGAAAGGAGTTCTGCACCCATGAATATTGTTTTACTGGAACCGCTCGGAATCCCGGATACGCTCCTGCAGCAACGGCTGGAACCGCTGCGCGCCGCAAGGCATCAGGTGACCGTATATCCCGACCGTCCAGCTTCCCTTGAGGAAAGCATCCGGCGTGCAAAGGATGCTGAGATCCTCATTCTGACCAATTCGCCTTTCCCTGCTCGCGCAGTGGATGCATGCCCGTGCCTGCGCTATCTGGATGTGGCCTTTACCGGCATCGATCATGTCGCCGTGGATGCATGCCGCACCCGAAATATCCTGATCTCCAATGCGTCCGGGTATTCCGACCAGGCTGTCGCCGAGCTGACCATCGGCATGATGCTCAGTCTTCTCCGACACATGCCTGCCTGCGACAATGCCGTGCGCAGCGGCGAAGGCAGCAAAGGCCTGACCGGCCGTGAACTTGGCGGCAAGACCGTAGGGATCATTGGTTTCGGCCGCATCGGCCAGCGTGTCGCTCGCCTCTGTCAGGCTTTTGACGCACATGTGATCGCCAGTGATCCCGTTCCCTCCGAAGCAGCCCAGGCACTCGGCATCCCATATCTTCCCCTTGAAGAACTGCTGAGCACCGCTGACATCGTTACGCTGCACGCGCCTTCCACGCCTGCCACGGCCAGCATGATCGGCGCACCGCAGCTTGCGCTGATGCGTCCCGATGCCCTGTTTATCAACTGTGCCCGCGGCGCCCTGGTCGATCAGCAGGCGCTCTGTGACGCGCTGAATGAAGGACGCATTGCCGGCGCGGCTGCCGATGTATTCCCGCAGGAACCGCCGCTGCCTGCCAATGCGCCGCTTCTGCATGCCAGAAATGTTGTCCTCACCCCGCATATCGCCTTTGCCACTGAAGAAAGCATGCTGCGCAGGGCACAGATTGTGTTTGAGAACCTGAACGCCTATCTTGCCGGCACTCCCATACGCCTTTGCTGAATCCACAGGTTTCTAAAGCCGTCCCTGTCCGGATAACCGTACAGCAAAAAGCAACCTCCAGCGTTGTGTCTGAGCACACGATGGAGGTTGTTTCTTTTTAGGCACTAAAGCGGATCAGCCGCTTTCAGGAAAATGTTTGCAGCTAAATCAACTGACAATGCGTTCCAGACAGGCCTGCGCTTCCTGCACCTGCTTGCGGGTAACGGCACCCGGATCACCATAGCGCGCCGCGATGTACAGTTCACGCAGCCGCGCCGCGTCTTCTTTCTCCTCTGTTTCCTTTTCCAGGATCTGTGCCGAGGTATCTGCTGCTTCCACCGTCATACCTTGTTCATGACGGTATTCGAGATATGTCTTATAAACCCTGCGCAGCTGCCGTGCGTTGCCCAGCACAGGCATCTTACGGCGGCGACGGCGGCGTTTTCCAGACTCAGCCCTCTCAGTCTCTTCATACTCGGGTTCTTCTCTGCTGATTGGTTTCATACGGTACACGCGGCGCAGGACCAGGAACAAAACCAGTGCCAGCAACAATCCAAGGATCACATAGCCTCCTATACTAGCCAGGCGCTCGATCACCATCCTGTCAAAGTTTTCGCCTTTCCCGGCAATGATCGATTCGTCTTCGCCCTCAGCTTCCCATTTGTTATTGAATTCAATTGCTGAACGCGCCATTACCTGCTGCAAGCTCATGCTTTCAATAGGCGCATTTCCGGTAGGAAACAGTTTGTGCAGCAGCCAGTTCAGGAAAACGCCCAGCGGCCGCAATACCGTTGTCAGGCCCCAGTGCGTATAACGCAGCACTACAAACAAAACTACCGACACACCGACAGCCAGCACCGGGAAGCCTGCCACCGACAACGCGTTGCGCCATTTCCAGGCCCAGTTCATCTCCCGGCCCATCTGCATGCGGCGCATGGCGATCACACCGAGGAACAGGAATACGAAGGCATAGACCAGACTGTCTACAGAGATCATTTTGCCGCTGTAGATCGTGGAGTTGGCAATATTGGCCGCAATGAAGAACAGGCAGACGATCAGCATGGCGGTAAAAGCCCTGCGGTATTCATCAAGCGGCATCGCATAATTGCCGATCACCATCACCGCAACATAGTAGATCCATGCCGCAGCAGGGATCAGCAGCAGCCAGCCGGGTTTCGCGGTCAGGAAGCACAGTGCAGGCAGCAGTGCCAGTATTCCGCGCAGCGCAGGATTGGCACAGCGCACGATGGCAAAGCCCAGCAGGAAACACGCTGCAACGAACAGCGCCATGGGCAGCCGCCAAGCCTGGAAGGCCTTGAAGATGCTCAAGACGGAGAAGAAAAAGCAGATATCTCCCGTTATGCGGATCACGGATGTCTGTCTCATGAGAATTCCTCCTCGGCACATAGTATAATGGGTGCACGGTCGATATGCCGTGCAAGACGCCCCACGGCAGCACGGCAGTCGTCGTCAAGCCTCGGCGTAATGACAATATAGGTGCAGTTGGCCTTACGGTGCAGCAGGCACTGGGCAATCAGCGAAGGAAAGCCGATATACCCCGTCAGGCGCGACAGGCCGATACGCTTCTGGATAAAGAACAGATGGCTCGTCCCCAGTCCGTCCTTGAGCGAAAACAGGTCACCGTTGCTCTCCATCGCATACGGGATCTTTTCACGCTCCAGCAGCTGGCAGACAGAAGTCGTCAGCGACAGGCAGCGCTCCATGAGCGAACGGCTTGTAGGATCTATATTGATGAGCACCTCTGCCGTACGGTCAGTAGTGAAATCGTTCTGCCGTACGATCAGCTGGCCGGTCTTCGCTGTCTGCTTCCAGGAGATCTGTTTCATGGGCTCGCGTCCGGTATACTCGCGGTAACCCAGCACCATGGTTGGGTCGTCCTGGATAAAACGCTGTACCGAGACATTGCCCAGTTCTCCGCCCAGTGCACGGATGTCCGGGATTTCGCAGGAGGCAGCCGTACAGATGATATGCAGATCCATCATACCAGTACGCAGTACCGGCTTCAGGCCCAGGAAATCACCGCTTTCCAGATAATACTTGCCCAGTTCATGATAGCCGCGGTTTTTTACTGAAAAGCGTACCTTGCCGGTATACTGCCGCCGTGGGCCCAGATAGAAGTTATGCGATATCCTTTTAACGAAGAAATCCTCCGTCACATGTTTGCGCCTGAACTCCTCATCCTCCTGCAGTTCGTATTCCCAGTCCAGACAGACTGTGAACCCGGCATAGAGCAGCGGAAAAATGCTGGTATTGCTCACCGTGTAGCGGAGCGTCACAGTCTCCCCCGGCGACACAAGATCACTGTCAAGATCAAAGCGCACCTGTAGATGTCTCAGATCTTCGCGGCGGCTGATGATCTCTACCAGTGCCAGCAATATTATCGTAAATAATATTACAAAAGAGATCATAACTTTTCCAGCGGGACCGGGATCTCGTCCAGCAGGTTCTGTACATAGCGCACGCTGTCCAGATGGCTCTGGTTCACCAGTGTCAGGCGATGCGGGAGCACGCATACAGCCTCACGTTTCACGTCTTCAGGGATCACATAGTCCCTGCCCTGCAGCGCAGCGCTGATCTGACAAGCACGGAACAGTGCAATACTGCCGCGGGTAGAGATACCGGCCAGCAGCAGTTCACTTTGGCGGGTAGCTTCAACCAGATCCATCAGGTAGGCAGCGATATCATCGTCCACACGCACCTGTGCAAAGCTTGTACGCAGCGTCTCGAGCTCGCCGGGCTCTACTACGGGCTGCAGTTCCTCCAGCAGCTGACGGCTGTCGGGACGGCGCAGTACACCGATCTCCTGTTCCCGGGTCATGTAGCCGAGGCGCAGGCGCATGAAGAAACGGTCAAGCTGTGCCTCGGGAAGCGGGAATGTGCCATAGGATTCGATCGGGTTCTGGCTGGCCATTACCATATACGGCTCGCGCATAGGCCAGGTCACGCCGTCAACGGTGATCTGTTTTTCTTCCATCGCCTCCAGCAATGCAGCCTGACTGCGCGGAGTGGCACGGTTGATCTCGTCCGCCAGGATGATCTGCGCGAAAAGCGGTCCGGGACGGAACTCGAACTCACCTTTCTTCTGGTTGTAGAAGTTGATGCCCGTCAGGTCGGACGGCATCAGGTCAGGCGTGAACTGGATGCGCCGGAAATCCCCGCCGATGCTGCGGGCAAATGCACGCAGCAGCATGGTCTTGCCAGTACCGGGCGCGTCCTCAAGCAGAATATGTCCGGAGGCGATCAGGCAGACCACGATCTGCTCGATCACGTCTTCCTTGCCGACAATAATACGGCTGCAGTTTCCAAGTATCTTGTCTTTGAATCTTACAAACGGCTGCGTCTGCATGAGCACAGCTCCCTTCATTTCTTTGCAACCAGTATATCACACCACACGCAAAAAAGCCACCTCTGTTCTGGCACGCGACGCTGTGAACCCTGAGCACTGAAAGAATCGATGCCAAAGAGCTTCTGATCTGCTTTTCAGCATCGGTACCGGCAAGCGGTTCTAATATACACAGGTGCGTCCGGGATACGGAAAATACCGCATCCCGGACGTGTTGCTTTTCAGTCTATGTCATTCGGCCTGTTTTTCGCGCCTGCGGTCCTGTCCCCAGCCGCAGACGGATCCAGGGGTATGTTACCCGGGTTCCCGGGTCAGATCTGGCTGTTCCTTTCCAGAAGGGTAAGCAGATATACGAATTCCTCCTTATACGGATCACCGGTGACCAGGCTGCTGCCCCGGGCCAGTTCAAGCGCACTGGTATAGGTCGCGCTGCCTTTGAATTCGCTGCCGCGCAGAAGCATACCGGCCTCGACAACCGCAGCGGCAAACTTCATCTGATCTGACATTCCTTCCGCAGGCTCGCCCTTGAGCGGGTAAGACCACAGTCTGCTCTCCTGTTCATCCGGCTTCTTGGCACGGATATTCAGGGTCAGCCATTCATCACTTTCGTTCTGGGACCCGGATTGCTGATATTTGCTCTGCAGCACATCCACCTGGAAATCACTGCCTACAGGCACGATCTCGTACAGGAACGTTACGCGGTGTCCGCTGCCGATCTCGCCGCCGTCCTTGGTATCATCCGCAAAATCCTCGGCCGCCATCACACG
>JAFZPO010000054.1 GCA_017550305.1 Clostridia bacterium | reverse complement strand
GCACCAGGTTCTCGCCCGCAGGGCCGATGGAGGCTACATCGAACTCAGGACCATTGTCCTTTGCCAGCGTGGCATTGGCTTCAAAGGTACCCTTGCCCCACAGATGAGCGGCGTCTTCCAGCGTGACCTTGTCATCTTCGATCTTGATATAGACAGGCTTGTCACTCTGGCCTTCCAGGATCATGGCGTCATAGCCGGCATACTTGAAGGCATGCGCGATGTGGCCGCCCATATGCGCGTCCACAATGGAATAGCCCTTGCTCCAGCAGGAGAGCAGGGTGATGTTCATGCGTCCGGAGCAGGGTACGCCGGAGGCGGTCAGGGGGCCGACAGCGAATACGCACTTCGCATCCGGGCCAAGGGGATCGGTATCGAGCGGGACTTCGTCCCAGATGACCTTATAGCCCAGACCCATGCCGCCGATGTAGGGCTTATACTTGGGAAGAGTATCTTCTTTCGTGATGGCGCCGGTGGTCAGGTTAATGCGCAGGATCGTGCCAGCCCATCCGTTGATTCCATTCTTTACAGACATTTGTTGTCCCTCCTGTATTCTTTCGTCCTGTCAGGCTGCGCTCATCAGATCTGCTGGGATACAGCAGTGATCTGATCCCAGGGAACGATGCTCAGCGCGCCGGAGGGGCAGCCCTCGGCACAGGCGCCGCACATGATGCACTTGGAGGATTTGCGCGTTTCGGGGTTCACAGTCGGCATATGCCACGGGCAGGCTTCTGTGCACATGCCGCAGCCGATGCACTTGTTGGTGTCAACGCGCTTGATGCCCGATTCGTCGGCATAGATCGCGCCCATCGGGCATGCCTCGCCGCAGGCGGGAGTCTCGCACTGACGGCAGGTGTCGGGGAAGTAGGTCCAGCTGTCCTCGGTATACAAACCCGAACCGTTGCGGCTGGAGAACAGGTTGCGCGTTACCTTAACGCGGGAGATGTAGCTGGAGCAGCAGCCGTCATTGGTCAGCGTACAGTTGATCTCGCAGCGCTGGCAGCCGACGCAGCGGTCGGAATTTACCACAAGCAGTCCCTGCGGGAACGCCCATACACGGACTTTGTCCTCAGCTACTGCCTGCTCAGAGACGCCTAGTACGCTCAGAAGCGATGTGGACAATGCCAGGCCGGCCAGGCTCTTTCCGGACAGCTTCAGGAACTGACGACGGGTGTAGTCCTTGTCCAGAAAGCTTTTGCGGTCTTTCGATTCGGTCATGAAACCCCCTCCTCATATCTCATGGATAAATACAGAATGAAACAGAGCCCATGTCACATCCGTTTTTGCGACATACGCAAAAAAGCGGAAGCGACAATGAACTCCTTCGCAAAAGGCAAGCGCTTCCGTTGCCGGAAGCACTCAATGGTCCAGCCAACCCGGAGGGTCATACAGGACTCGGAGTGCTGTTGTTCCATAAAGATAGTAACATACACGCACTCCGATTACAATAGGTGTTTATATTAATTGGGAAAAAACTAAAGGGAAATATAGATTTTTCTTTGCGGAATGTTATGGTTATTCCCGCGGCCTGGGCTTGGTCAGACGCGCCACCATGATACCCGCTTCATACAGCAGGCACAGAGGAACGCCGAGGGCTACCTGGGACACGATATCAGGAGGCGTCAGGATAGCAGCGAGCACGAATACGCCCAGGATCACGAACTTGCGCTTGGAGGTCAGCATTTTCGCATTGGTCCAGCCGATGCGCGTGGTCAGGTACAGTGCAACGGGAAGCTGGAATGCGATACCGAACGGCACGATAAACCCGAACAGGAAATTGACATATTTGTCGATGGAAAGCATGGGCGTAGCCAGGCCGTCACCCTGTACGAGGAAGAAGTCTACCGCAAGCTTGTATACGGCAAAATAGCAGAACGAAACGCCCAGCAGGAACAGAAGCAATGCGACAAAGAACAGGATGCGGAAAAGCTTTTGTTCGTTCTTGTACAGGCCGGGTTTGATGAAACTCCATATCTGCCAGACGATCACAGGGCTCGCCAGTATTACTGCAGCGATCAGGGCGACCTTGAACTTGGTTACCAGTGCCTCTGACATGGCAGTGTAGATGATCTCGATTCCGCGTGCGCTGATCGGCCCGACGATCCAGTCCATCAGGCGGTCGATCAGCAGATAGAATACGAGAAAAAACGCCGCCGCGATCGCGGCTGCGCAGATGATCAGGACCTTTCTGAGCGCCAGCAGATGGGAAAGCAAAGAAGCCCGCTTTTCCTGCGGGGAGATCTCTTCGCTGTCCCGGCCATGCCGGTCGGCCGGTCCGGCAGTGCTCATGCCTTCTCCTGGTCGTCAGGCTGGTCTTTTTTCTCGGGCTTTTCTTCGTCCTTGACTTCGCTCTTGAAGTCCTTGATGCTCTTGCCCAGTGCCTTGCCGACGCCCGCCAGCTTGCCGCCGCCGAACAGCACCAGTGCCAATACGATGATCAGGATGATCTCTGTTGTTCCGAGCCTCATTTTTTGCCCTCCGTTTTCTGCATGGCGTCGTTTTCCGCTTCCTTCACTGTTTTCCGAAGCGTTTTTCCGGCGTCTTTCAAATCAGTTGTTATATCTGTTTCCTTAAGGGTCGTGTCAATATCCCTGCGCACATCTTCCGTCTCTGCCATCATCTCGTCCCAGCCGACTTCTGATTTGATCTCGCGGATCAGCTGACGGGCACGGCGAACCATGCGTCCAAGCCAGCGGGCCACACGGGGAAGGTCCTTGGGGCCGACGATCACATATGCGATGACAAGTACCAGCAGAAGCTCTGCAAATCCGATATTAAACAACAAACGGCCCTCCTTTTCCTGTTCATTATAGAATATACCGGCGCTGTTTGCAAGACATGACAGCGCTTTCGTTCCAGTCTTCATCAGAAAGACGTGATTACTGTTTTGTTAACAGGTGTTAAAGGTAGTCGTTCGCAGCGATCTGTGGTATAATCCCATATGGGTAATATGTCCGAAAAAAAAAGAAAACAAATGAGAGGTTTCATCCTTTGAAAGCATATCAGTCACTGCCCGAAGGGTATCAGGAGATCTTGCAGATTAATCTTCAGAAAGATAAGCAGACAGCACTGAAGATCAATATTGGCGGCGGCATTACGATGTTCATCCTGCTGGTGATCGGAAGCCTGATCGTTCCGATCCGGGAATTCTTCAGTATGGATTTTTCCGGCGGTACCCTGCTGAAGATTGGAGTTCTTTTGCTGGGTTATATTGCGTATATTGTCCTGCACGAACTGACACATGCTGCCGTTATGAAAGCAGTCGGCGGGGGCAGGGTCGTCTTTGGCTTTACAGGCCTGTACGCTTTTGCTGGCAGCCGGGGGGACTATTTTGATAAAACCGCTTACCGGTGCATCGCGCTTGCACCGCTGGTGCTGTGGGGCATCATTTTTGCAGTACTGTCTGCCGCTGTCCCGCGCGGGTGGTTCTGGATCATATGGTTCCTGCAGGCGGGAAATATCGGCGGCGCAGCCGGGGATGTATATGTGACAGTCAAACTGTGGAAGAAGCCCGCTTCCATTCTCGTGATGGACACGGGCGTGGATATGACGGTATACGACCGCTGAATCCGGAGGGATCTGATGCACGTTTTTCTGACTGGTGACAAAGGCTGCGGAAAATCCTGGGCAGTACGCCGTGCGGCTGAACTGCTGGGCCGCCCGTGCTTTGGTTTTATTACCCGTTTTGAAGGCCCGGACCGACATTCATCCTCGCTATATCTGCTGCCTGCTTCGGCGCCTGAACAGATGGATAAAGCGCATCTGGCTGCCTGCTGGCAGGATGGGAAACTGCAGCCGGTCCCCGGTGTTTTCGACACCTTGGGAGCTGCGCTTCTCGCTGAGGCGCGCATGCATCCGGAGGGGCTGATCCTGATGGATGAATGCGGGAGGATCGAAAAGGACGCCATGGTGTTCCGGCAGGAGATCCTGCGCTGCCTGGACGGGAATATTCCTGTGCTGGGCGTGCTTCGGCGCGATCAGCCATGGCATGAATTCATCAAGGCACATCCGCATGTACGGGTACTGACGCTTACCGAAAGAGCATCGGAATCCCTGCCCGGGCAGATCGTAAAGGAGCTCAAGGAAAACATATGAAAGGTATCATGCAAGAAGCCCTGCTGCGCTGGCTGCTGAATGGCAAGCCGCAGCAGGCGATGCTGTATGACGGACAGGATGATGAAGCATTGCTGCGGGGGCACATGATCACGGCAGGACTGGCTGTACCCGGAGACAGCCTGACGGTTACCCGGCAGGGGGATACATGGCAGGTATCGACGCCGGGCGCTATTGCACGAAAAGCACTTGAAGAGTTACAGCCCTTGGAGTCCAGGTGCAGCATACGTATGGCTGAGCTTAATGCCTTGTGTGATCAGGTCATGGCGCTGGATAATTCGGCCGGCCTGCATTCGATATTGCTGTCCGATGGGGATAAGACCGTTATAGGACGGGACGTGGGACGTCACAATGCCCTGGACAAAGCGGTAGGAAAGGCGGTTCAGTGCGGATTGCGGCTTGAAAATGCCGTGCTGTGCAGTTCCGGACGGCTTTCGCTCGAGATGTTCTCGAAGGCAGCATATGCCGGGATCCCGATCCTGAGTACCCGCAAGCAGATAGGCAGCCTGTGCATAGAGTATGCCGAACGTATGAATATCGCTGTATGCCGTACCGGCAGCGAGCCGGCCTGTTTTTCCGCACAGTGGCGGATCCTTTAAACAAGACATGGAAAGAGGCGCAATTCTTGAAAAGAATCACTGCCCGTGAACTGGCTGTCATGGCGATCTGTCTGACGCTGGGCCTGTTGGCCAAGCGCATCGTTTCGCCATTGACCAATTCGCTGACTGATTTTTTCCGTATTCCCGGCGGGAGTGCTGCCGTGGGGATTTCGCTTGCATTTCTCGTGGTCGGGAGACGGATGACAAATGTGCCGTGCGCCGCTACCATGATGGGTTTTGTACAGTCGTTCCTGGCACTGGCGCTGGGAATGTCCGGGTATCAGGGGATCCTGGCAGTGCTCAGTTATACTTTGCCGGGGATCGTGATCGACCTGACGGCATATTTCATAAAACAGCACAGTATGCTTTACTGTTTCACTGCCTGTATTCTCGGTGCTGTTGCCAGTGCGCTGATGAGCAACATCATCGCTTTTCATCTGAAGGGATTATCGCTGCTGCTGTGGCTGCTGCTTGCCGCGCTTTCAGGTGCATTAGGCGGATATATCGCCGGTCTTGTCTCAGCAAGGCTGAGCATAATAATCAAGTGAGAGGTGCAACATGAAAAAGAAGAATTACCTGATCCTCCTTATCGTACTGGTTCTGGTGGCAGCTGTTATCGCTGTCGGTCTGCTGGTCCGCAACAGCATGCTTGAAAAAGAAAAAGCCGATGCCATCATATTGAAGGCAAACGGCAAGGAGATCATTATACCCATTTCTTCGTTGAACCAGGAAGAGTTTACGGGAGAGACGGTCAACGGCAAGGGTGACCACTTTTCATACAGTTACCGGGGCATTGAACTGAAGGCGCTGCTTGAGAAAAACAAGATCTCTCCGGACAGCATCACTTCGGTCACGGCCATTGCGGCTGACCAGTTCAGTGCGGCTTATACCGGGGATGAAGTGCGTGAAGCAAAGCGTGTTTATCTGGCTGTACAGGTGGACGGCGTGACCGTTGAAGGCATTGAAAAAGGCAAGCCGGGCGTACAGGTGATCGTCTTCGGTGATCCGAACAGCAAGCGTCTGGTGCGCAACCTGCAGACACTGGAGATACAGTAACAGTCTAAAGGACTTTCATCGGCATCCAGCGCAGATAATCGCCGGATACCAGATGATATGCGATCCCGTGGTGCCGGCCTGAGAGACTGTCATGAAAGCGCTGCTCACCGTGGCAGTGGGCATAGATGACCTGTTCCGCACCGTATGATTCCGCCATGGCGGTAAAGACGCTGTTGCGCTCCAGAATGCTGGTAGGCGGATAATGCAGAAATACGATAAAGCGGCTGAATCCAGCCGCTTTTGCCATATCAAAGGAGATACGGAGGCGTTCTGCTTCGCGTTCCACCAGCTTGTCTGCACGCTCTTCCGCTTCGGTATCCCAGCCAATGATGCGTCCGCCACGGACATAGAAAGGGCCCTCAAAAGTATAGCCTTTTGTGCCGACCAGTGCGTACTCACCGTATGCGGCGAAATTATTCTGCAGGAAGAAGAGCCTGCCCGTATACTGCTGGTTCAGTGCTTCTGTCTTTTTGGCATCCCAGAACATATCGTGATTGCCGCGAAGCAATACTTTGCGTCCGGGCAGGGAACAGATGTAGTCCAGGTCCTGCTCACATTCGGCGAGGTTCCGTCCCCAGCTGTGATCGCCCGCCAGCACCAGTGTATCTTCCGGGCCGATCAGGCGCGCACAGTTGCGGCGGAACAGCGCTTCATGGCCTTTCCAGACCGGGTCGTGAAGCTGGCTGGGCGCTTTCAGCTCGGTCTGGAAATGCAGGTGCAGGTCACCGATGGCATACAGGCTCATATGATTGCGGCGCCCGTGATTCTCAGGCTTCGCGGGAGGATGGCATCTTGTCCGAAATGCGCAGGAAGAGGAAACCGAGCGCGAAGAAGATCGCCAGGGAGGCTACTGCGATATTGATGGTGCCGCCGGCAAGCTTGACTGCCGCGATGACGGCCGAGCCCAGGAAGCTGGCGCCCTTAGCGAAAATGTCATAGATACCGAAGTACTCACCGGAATTCTCAGCCGGGATGATCTTCGAATAATAACTGCGGGACAGGGATTGGATCGAGCCCTGGAAGCAGCCTACACCGAAGGCCAGGATGCCGAAGTGCAGCAGCGTTTTCAGCGTCAATGCGTAAAGGCATACCGCGAAATAACCGGCAATGCAGACCAGAATCAGCGGCACGGTATTATACTTGCGGGACAGACGGGCAAACACCAGAGAGCCGCCCCAGGCAACGACCTGTGTAGCCAGCAGGAAGATGACCTGACCTACCGTCGGCAGGCCGAGGTCTGTGCCGATGTTGATACAGTTGTCTATGATCGTGCCGACACCGTCGATATAAAGGAAGAAAGCAATCAGAAAGAAGAGCACCTTGCGGTCACGCACAGCGATGTTCTTCAGTGTGCCGAAGATCTTCCCGAACACGCGGCGTACCGAACCTTTGGTGCGTTCCGTATAATTGACCTGCTTATAATTACGGATAAGCGGAAGCGTTACCAGCAGCCACCAGATTGCCGTTACCGTATAGCCGATGATCTTGCCCAGCTGGGGGGACATGATCATCAGGTTCTCGCTCAGACCGCCGCTGAGGACATAGGCGGCCAGGGCGATCGTGAACGGGATACAGGAACCGATATATCCCCAGGCATAGCCGTAGGAGGAGACTTCATCCATGCGGTCTTCCGTTGTGATATCGTTCAGCATGGAATCATAAATGGTCAGAGATGCGGCATAAAAGATCTTGGCGAGTACATAGATCACCAGGAATGCCATCCAGCCGGTCGCAAAGCCGTTCAGTATGCAGCCTGCAACACCCAGGGCTACGGTCGTGGTGAAGAAGATCTTCTTCATGTCGCGGCGGTCCGCCAGAGCGCCCATCACGGGTCCGATCAGCGCCACGATAACAGTCACTACGGCAATGGCCAGCGAATAGTACGCGGTTGCCTGGTCACCGGTGATCTTTCCGGGCTCCGTACCGATCGCCAGTTCCTTGAACCAGATGGGGATCAGTGAGCAGGCAAGCATGGTGAAAGCGCTGTTGCCTACATCATAGAGCACCCATGCTTTTTCGGATTTGTTGAGGTTATTAAACATGTTTCTCCCCTTTTCTGAATTGGATTGATATGTATTCCCGATTTTTTACAAATCTGATTATAAACGATTAGCTTTGAATCGTAAAGCCTGCATTCATAGGCAGTATAGCTTACATGTTCTGCAGACACATCAGTATTATGCATACAACGAAAGTGCCTGCCAGCATTGCCGCAAACGCAATGGGCCACTTTCCGCCTTTGTTGAAGCCGTAGAAATCATCCCAGCGTTCTTCTTCGGGCGAATAAACAACCTTGCGCAGATACAGGGCTCCGTACAGGATCACCGGCAGCATACCCAGTAATGCAGCGGAGAAGGACATGCCGCGTTTTTCGAAAAACGAAAATGAAATGATTGCAAGCAGCGGGGTGATCAGATGCAGGAACAGGCTGCTTCCTGAAAGCAGGCCTTTGAGATTTCCGGTACTGGGAGCAAGGAACAGGAAGACCGTCAGCAGTGTGACTGCGACAGCTGCCGTACCCAGATATTTAAGAAGCCAGGCCCAGCGTGTATCCGGAAACAGGAACAGTGCCAGAGCGGCAAGTGCACAGAACACATTGCTCTGCTCGGTGAAAAAGCGGAAAATGACCCGTGTTTTCTTTTTGTCAAAATATCCGTCACTGCGGGTGTCGTGTATGAAGAGATAGAGAGTGATCAGAAATATCAGCGCATTGATACACCTTGAGATCATGGATCGCGTCTCCTTGTTTAGGGCATATTTATTGCCTGCATGCGGAATGGGCTGCCTGCGACATATTATATCTGCTGCATGGATAATGTTCAACCCATACCTGTCCCAATGCTCTGAATTACAGGGGCGGATGTAAATCCGCATGGTTTCTGTAGTCAGAAAAGCCTTGATTTTCCTTGCTTTTTCAAACCCTGCATGTCAATTTCCATTATAGGATGTAATTCCATCCGGGTAGGAAAGGATTGACGCAGATGATAAAGCAGATTATATTATTTATAGAAAACAAGCAGCCAAGACATACGGATGGTATTCTTACGGAGGGTAAAAATGGACCAGATTATTACCGAGGAGCGCCTGAAATATCTGCGCCTGCTTGCTGAAAAGTATTCTTCAGCAGAAGCACTTTATACTGATATCTCACGGCTGGGCGCGCAGCTGAGTCTGCCGATGGGCACTGAGCATTTTGTCAGTGACATCCACGGCGAGTATGAGGCGTTCTGTCATCTCATGAACAACTGTTCGGGCGTGATCCGCGAAAAGGTTCGCCTGTGGCTGGGGGATGATGTGAAGGACGAGGAAGAGGATGCCTTCTGCACGCTGATCTATTATCCCGAGACCATTCTGCGCCAGATGCGGCATAGGAACGATATATCCAATGAATGGTATCACGTGCAGACCCGGCGCATGATCCTGCTGGCACGCATGCTCTCTTCCAAGTATACCCGTGAAAAAGTGCGCGGCATGATGCCTGAGGAATGGGCGTTCCTGATGGATGAGCTGATGCATTATCAGAGCGATGAAGGCACTGCGCATACCGAACAGGAAGATAACCGCCGCCGTTATCATGAAGCCATTATTGAGAGCCTGATCAAAACATCCGGTATCGACAGCTTTCTGACAGCACTGGCCGGCCTGATCAAAAACCTGGCCGTGGACCGCCTGCATGTGGTCGGCGATATTTTTGACCGCGGCCCGCGCGCCGACAGCATTATGGAACTGCTTATGCACCGCCGCTCGGTGGATATCGAATGGGGCAATCACGATGTTCTGTGGATGGGCGCCGCTTCGGGCAATGAGTGTTGTATTGCTGCAGTGCTCCGCAACTGTCTGTCCTATGGCAATACGACTATTCTCGAAAGAGGATACGGCATTCCGCTTCGCGAATTGGCGCTTTTTGCCGGCCGCACTTATCCACAGCTGCCGCCAGAGCAGGCGGCAGCGCATGCAGCAACAGTTATTATGTTCAAACTGGAAGGACAGCTGATACAACGCAATCCCGATTTCCAGATGGAGGACAGACTGCTGCTGGATAAGATCGATACCCGCAACTGGCAGATTGAGATCGACGGTAAGGCACAGCGCCTGCGCATGCTGCCCCTGCCGACAGTGGACCCGGAAGATCCGTGGAAACTGAGTACAGAGGAAGAGATGATCATTTCCCGGCTGCAGCATGCTTTCCGCCACAGTGCGCGTCTGCAGCAGCATATTGAATTCTTGTACCAGCGCGGAAGGATATATCGGATATTCAATGGTAACCTGCTGTTCCATGGCTGTGTTCCGCTGAATCCGGACGGAAGTTTCCTGGAAAAACGGTTTGGCAGCAATGTGTACCGCGGGAAGGCTTTGATGAATTATGCTGACCGCATGGCGAGGCGCGCCTTCCACGAGGGAGACCGCGAAGCGCTGGACTTCATGTGGTATCTCTGGTGCGGTACGGATAGTCCCGTGTGTGGACGTCAGATCCGTACCTTTGCACGTGTCTTTGTGCCGGATGAGGAAACGTGGAAAGAACCGCGCAATGCCTATTACGATTGGTACAATGACCAGGATAAGTGCAAGGAGATCCTGGCAGAGTTCGGCCTGACGGATGAGACTTCATGCATTATCAACGGGCATACGCCCATCCGTGTTTCACACGGAGAAAGCCCGCTCAAGGCAGGCGGCCGGCTGATCGTTATTGACGGCGGCTTCTGCCGTGCATATCAGAAGACAACAGGCATTGCCGGCTATACATTGATTGCTAACAGCCACGGCATGCGCTTGATGTCGCATCAGCCGTTTACCACGCTGCGGGACGCGCAGGAATCCGGTGCTGACATTCACAGCCGCTCATTTGAGTTCTCCAAGTATCCGCAGCGGAAATATGTGCGGGATACTGACCATGGCCATCGTCTGCAGGAGCGCATGGACGATCTTGCGCAGTTGCTTGAAGCGATCCGCAGCGGTCTCATCAGTCTGGAAAAATAAGACAATTCTCAGTAAAACAAAAAGGAAGCTCCGGCGTTTGCCGGGGCTTCCTGTGCTTCAGAAATGATTATTTGAGCAGCTCGTTGATTTCGTCCTGAGCGCTCTGCAGAGCGGTGGCGACATCCACATAGTCGTTGATGATGGCGTCACGGGCAGTGATCAGGACTCTGTCGATGGCAACGCCGTTCTTTCCGGGCCAGCTGGTCCAGGGCAGTGCGTCAGCGCGCTCGTTGATGTTGTCGCCCAGCAGCGGGTTGGACAGCATGGTGTACATTTCCTCGGTCACGTCCTTGGTCGGAGGCACATAGCCGGTGCCGTTGTCGAAATCAGCGACATTCTCGGCCTCGAGCAGCCATTTGATGAAGGTCCAGGCTACTTTCTGGGTGAACTCTTCCTGAGCCCAGATAACAAGAACGTTGCCGCCCAGGCAGACGACGCGGTCATGGCCTTCCCAGTAAGGATGCATGCTGGAAACGAAGTTGGGTTCCGCATCGGTCAGCTCCTGGATACGGGCAGAGGTGGTCAGGTACATACCCAGCAGACCGGCAGCCATAGCCGCACGGCCTTCGGTGTTGGTCATGTAGACGGCATAGCCGTTCTTGTACCACTCCTGCTGCTTGGTCCAGTTGTAGATGGTGCCTTCGTTGACGAAGTCAGCGGTGTAGGAGCCATCTTCGTTGGTTTTGTACATGCTGTCCAGGCCGGCGCCCAGATACATGGGAATGATGGAATAGGTGTCAGTAGGCAGCTGGATATACAGACCCTGCAGGCCAGTCTTCTCGACGATCGTCTTGGCCCATTCGCCGACTTCTTCCCAGGTTTCGGGCAGGTTGGTCTTGTCCAGACCGGCGGCATCCAGGATGTCAGCGTTGTAGTACAGAAGCGGTACGCTCAGGCCGTAGGGAAGGCCGAACTGCTTGCCGTCCACGGAAACGCCCAGGTTCAGGATGGCGGGATCATACTTGTTGGCCAGATAATCCTTGTCTTCCGGGAAATACTTTTCGATGATTTCAACGGGAGAGACATAGGGGAAGTTCTGTGCCATATAGTTGATGTTGGAGTAGGAGCAGGTGGAAATTACGGGAGCATTGTTGCCGGCGATGGCGGACTGCAGGTTGGTGTTCAGTTCATCGTATCCTGTAAACACCATTGAACGGATTTCAACGCCCAGGTCGTTGTTTGCGTTGAACGCTTCAATTGCTCTCTGAACAGCCGGGCCGCCGAAGGTTTCGGCATGGGTGTGCCAGAACTCGATGACGACCTTGTCGTCAGCGCTGGCAGAGATGCTGAGCAGGCTCATCACCATCAGGAGCGCAAGAACCAGGGAAAGCAGTTTCTTCATGATATTTCCTCCTTTTTATTTAACAGCGTTGTCCGCTGTAATGTACTTTCAGCGCTCGGGATAACCGAGATTCAGTTCAGTCTCATCATCGAAGAAGTGGATCTTGTCCCATTTGATCTTCAGTTTCAGATTGTCTTGCAGGACATAGAAGGGATCCAGCGTAGCCATCAGATTGTTTTCACCGACAGTAAAGGCAACACACAGCAGGTTGCCGTGGTTTTCCGTATAGGTAACTTTAATGGAGAAGTCGCCGTCATCAGGCAGGAACTCAATATGCTCCGGACGGATACCAAAGCGGACTACTTTGCGGTCGCCGACGATCTTCTGCCAGGCTTCGGGGATTGGGGCTGCTTCGTCGCCAACGATCAGTTTGCCGTTTTCCACATTTGCCTTGCAGATGTTCATGCAGGGTGATCCGATGAACTTGGCCACGAAGACATTGGCAGGCTGGTTATAGATCTCATCCGGAGTGCCCTGCTGCTGGATGATGGATTTATCTAGGATGACGATGCGCTGGCCAACTGTCATAGCCTCGATCTGGTCATGCGTTACATAAATGAAGGTCGGCTGATAGACTTCATGGATCCGGACCAGTTCGGCGCGAGCAGCGGTACGCAGCTGCGCGTCCAGGTTGGAAAGAGGCTCGTCGAGCAGGAAGTACGGAGCTTTCTTCACCAGCGCGCGGCACAGGGCAACACGCTGGCGCTGGCCGCCGGACAGCTGACGCGGCAGGCGGTTCTTGTATTCGGAAAGGTTCAGGATATCCAGAGCCCAGTCAGTCTGCTTGTCGCGCTCGGCCTTGGGCACTTTGGCGATCTCCATGCCGAACTGGATGTTACGCTTGACGGTCATATGCGGATACAGTGCGTAGTTTTGGAAGACCATGGCCACGTTTCTGTCACCCGGGTCTACATCATTTACGCGCTTGCCGCCCATATACAGATCGCCGCCGCTGATCTTTTCGAGACCTGCGATCATGCGAAGAATGGTGCTCTTGCCGCAGCCGGAAGGGCCAAGCAGGATCATGCGCTGGCCGGAAGGGATGGTCAGATTCAGGTCGGCAATAACGTTGTTTTTGCCGTCATAGCTCTTATATACATGCTCAAATACGATATCATTTTCGCCGCTCATGTTGTTTTACTCCTTTATACCTGAACTCATGAAGGTGCTGATAATGGTCCTCTGTGCGAAGAGGTAAAGTATCAGAGGCAGCGCGATGGAGATGGAAGCCAGTGCCATGACGTTGCCCCAGCCGGTGCTACCTTCGGTTCCGCTGAAGTACTTGGTAGCCAGCGTGATGGTCTGCAGTTCATTGCTGCGCAGGATCAGCAGCGGCCAGAAGTATTCGTTCCAGGAATTGACAAAGAGGAAAATGGCCATGGAAACGACAGCGGGCCGTACCAGCGGAAGCACGATCTTCCTCAGACAGGTCATATGCGGCACCTTGTCAAGGCGCGCAGCCTCAATCAGGGATATCGGCACACAGCGCATTGCCTGACGGATGCGGAAGATCGCAGTTGCATCAGCGAGCTGCGGCAGTACGACACCGATTAATGTATTGATCAGGTTTAGCTTGGTCAGTGTCAGGTAGTTCGGAAGCATGATGACGGAGAAAGGTACGAACATGGTAACAACAAAGAAGTAGAAAATCTTACTCGAATGCCGGTTGGGTATAAATACCAGACCGTATGCTGCCAGAATACTGGTCAGCATCTTGACCGTCATGGTCAGGCCGGCAATGACCAGAGAGTTGAACAGCAGGCGGGGAACATCGAGTTTGTTGAATACACTGCTGTAGTTTGTGTCGATCCATTTTTTTGGCAGCAGTCTTACGCCTGCCGTAAAGATGTCTTTCAGCTCTTTAAAGGAACTGAAGAACATATACAGCAGCGGATACAGGAAGATGCAGACGGTCAGGATGATAATCAGATGCCAGAAAATCTGCCCTCCGCCGCGCTTGATTGTTCTTGCATTAATTTTCATAGTGCACCTTCTTTTCAAGCGCCTGATACAGGACGACTACGAACATAACCAGGATCAGTGTAAAGATTGCAGCGGCTGCGGCGCGTCCGCTCTGGAAATTCTTGAAAGCGTATTCGTAGATCTGATACACCACGTTGGTGCTCTTGTAATTCGGGCCGCCTGCCGTGATTACGCTGATAGGCGTGAACACGTAGCTCAGGGCGTGCGAGAAAGTAATAACGAATACATAGAACGCGGTGGAAGAAGTCAGAGGGAAGATGATGCGCCAGAAGATCTTGAACTTCGAGGCTTTCTCCAGTTTGGCGGCCTCGATCAGCTCGACAGGGACTTCCAGAATCGCGGCCAGGAAAATGATCAGGTTATAACCGAAGATCTTCCACGTCGCCACCATGCCGATTACAAACAGAATATAACCGCCCGTATTCAGCCAGTTCGGGCCGCGGATACCGACCGATTTCAGCAGCGCGTTTACGGGGCCTGTCATGAAGTTGAACACGAAGGACATGACAACAGCGCACACCGCCAGCGACACAAGGCTGGGGAAGAACAGAATAGAACGGTAGACCTGCTGTCCCTTGTTCACCAGATGTACCATGGCAAAGGAGATGAAGTAGGGGAAAATCATGCAGGAGATCAGCAGGATGAGGATGTACACGCCCGAGTTGCGCAGACTCTGCAGGAACGGCGCATCCGTAAAGATCTTGAGATAGTTGGCAAACCCGACAAACTCTTTGTCGGGGCTGACCATGTTCCATTCAAGAAAACTGAGGTAGATGTTATACATTACGGGCCATACAACAAAGACCAGAAATGCAATTGTTGCTGGCGCAAGGAAAAGAGTAAACGCGATCGCGTTACGATGCTTTCTGTTCGCGTGACGAACAATCCTTTTCTCTTCGCGCATCGCGGCTCTTTCCACCTGCCGCTCCTCTTTTGTCACGATCATCATCCTCCTGCCGGCGTGATTCTGGAGATCCGGCTGCATATTTAACTGTCTCTGTCGGGCCGTTCCATACTGAAAACAGGTCCGATTCCTTTTCTTTTGAATTATAGCATCAAACAAAATGTTTGTCCATGATGTTTTTTGCTGATATCAGTGTTTGCTTTAACAATCAGTGTCATTGCTATATGGGTGTTTTTTGCTTTTGTCTGTGAAGATTTTTCGAAAAAACGTCCTGTTATTATCGACAGTTCATGCACTGCAGAGTTATAATCTAATTAACATGCAATGGATCACAAATGCTGAAAAGAAGGACAACAAGAATATGAGTATGGAAAAAGACAGAATGAGTTCTCTATCGGCAGAGGAGCGTGCCGAGCTCAAGATCACTGATATGCGTTTCTGCGATATCGATACGATGCCCAAACGCTGCACGCTGATCAAGATCTATACGAATGCCGGCATTGTAGGCTATGGGGAAGTGCGTGATGCTGCGACCAAAACCTATGCTGCCATGCTTAAGAGCCGGATTCTCGGCGAAAACCCGCTCAACGTAGATAAGCTTTTCCGCAGGATCAAGCAGTTCGGATTCCATTCCCGTCAGGGCGGCGGTGTATCCGGCGTGGAAGTAGCTTTGTGGGACATTGCGGGAAAGGCCTGGGGAGTTCCCTGCTGGCAGCTGCTTGGCGGAAAATTCCGTGATAAGATCCGCGTCTACTGCGATACTGACGTCGAAGGAAAGCACAACGGTTATGATATGGGCCAGGCGCTGAAAAAACGGATGGAGATGGGCTTTACCTTCCTGAAAATGGATCTTGGCATCGGACTGCTGATCAATGAGCCGGGAACGCTTACAGCACCGCTGGGCTTCCTGGATGAAATGAAGACTTATGCAAAGCATTCCATCAATGCGCCCCATGGTTCGATGGATTACTCTCAGATGAGCCATAAAGCTTACGAGGTCAATACGGTGGCGCATCCGTTCACCGGGATCCGGCTGACCGAAAAGGGATTGGATATGCTTGAGGAGTATGTCAGACAGGTGCGTGAAACCATTGGGATGGATGTTCCGCTTGCGGTTGATCACTTCGGACATATCTGCGTAGAGGACACGATCCGTTTTGCCCGGCGCATGGAACCGTATAACCTGGCATGGATCGAGGACGTTGCTCCGTGGCACTATACGGATCATTATGTACGCCTTCGCAACAGCACGACCATCCCGATCTGTACCGGCGAAGACATATACCTGAAGGAGAACTTCGAAAAGCTGATGAAAGCCGGCGGCGTATCAGTCATCCATCCGGATGTTCTGACGGCCGGGGGTATGCTTGAAACCAAGAAGATCGGTGATCTCGCATATGAATATGGAGTAATGACTGTGTTGCATATGGCCGAGAGTCCGATTGGTGCGATGGCCGCTGTCCATGTTGCTGCTGCCCTGCCGCAGGTCATGGCCATGGAGTTCCATTCGGCTGACGTTCCATACTGGCAGGATGTTGTCAACGGTCTTCCAAGACCTCTTATCAAGGATGGCTTCATCACTGTTCCTGATACGCCGGGTCTGGGCATCGAATCCCTGAATGAGGAGCTGATCGGCAAACTGATCTGTAAAAATATTCCCGGTCAATGGGAAGAGACCAGTCAGTGGGACGGGGATATCTGCAATGACCGTTTGTGGAGCTGAGAACGGAGGAAACAGGGTGGGACGCCTGGCAACCATGATAAGGCCTTTTGCAGAAGCAGAAGACTGGGCACAGCCCAGGATTAAAGAAGGCATTGAGAAAAACCGCAAGGCGGATAACTGTATTGAGATCGTAGATCCGCAGGGAAAACCTGTCAGCGATGTGACCGTCCGTTACAAGCAGAAAACGCATTCTTTCTGGCACGGAGCAAACTGCTTTATGCTGGATGAGCTTGAGACGCCTGAGAAAAACGAAAAATACAGGAAACTGTTCGCTGCTGCTTTCAATCAGGCGACTCTGCCGTTCTACTGGAGCGACCTGGAGCCTGAAAAAGGAAAACCGCGTTTTGCCAAGGACAGTCCGAAAATCTACCGGCGTCCGGCACCAGATCTGTGTCTGGAGTACTGTAGTGAGCACGGCATAACTCCCAAACTGCACTGCCTGAATTATGACCAGTGGTCTCCGATGTGGCTGCCCATGCATGATGTAGCGGAAGTCAGGCGTCAGCTGGAAAGGCGTATTGCTGAGATTGCAGAGCGCTATGCGGATAAGATTCATTGCATGGAAGTAATCAATGAGACGCTTTGTCCGTTCAAGGACCTTGATTACCGTCACTCGACTGATTTCTTTTGGGAAGATGAGCTGATCTCCTGGAGCTTTGAGACAGCACGGAAGTATCTGCCTGAGAACGAACTGGTGATCAATGAAGCTACCAGGTTTGTATGGGATGTGAACCGTGGAGAGCGCAGCTGGTACGCTCTGAGCATTGCAGACGCTATCCGCCGCGGGGCAGGAATCGATACGATCGGCATGCAGTTCCATATGTTCAACCGTTTTGAAACCGAAGAGGAACTGACCCTGCCTTATTATGATCCAAAGCGGCTCTTCAGCGTGATGGATTTCTACGACAGGCATTTCCATAAACCGCTTCAGATTACAGAAGTCACAATCCCCGCCTACTCCAATTCTGCCGAAGACGAAGAGACGCAGGCCAAAGTGATCGAAAACCTCTACAGTATCTGGTTCAGCCATCCTGCCATGGAAGCCATTACCTACTGGAATCTTGTAGACGGATATGCCGCATTCGCGCCTCAGGGCGATATGACAAGCGGTGAGAACTATTATTATGGCGGACTGGTCCGGTTTGACTTTACACCGAAACCCGCATATTACACGATCCAGGAGCTCTTTCAGCATCGCTGGCATACTGAGGGCAGCGCAAAGACCGACGCAGAAGGCTGTGCCGATATACGTGGATTCAAGGGAGATTATGATGTCATTCTTGAAAAGAATGGCTGCCGCCAGACTCATGCGTGTCTGCTGGATGGCGGAAAATATAGACTGGTTCTGGAATAGGAGTTGAGGATCCATGCGCTTTTATGTGGGCACCTATACGCGCCTGGGCGGCCCCGGTATCGCTGTGTGCGATTTTACAAATGAATCAATCACCTACGTGGAAGCAGTGCGCGATTTGGAAGACCCTATTTATGTGATTCTATCGAAGGATGGCAGGACGCTTTTTGCGGTAGGCTGCGATGCCGCGGGGGAAGGCGTGGCGGCAAGTTATCGGGCAGATAACGATCATCTGACGCTGCTGTCCAAGCAGTATACCAGCGGGCATGCAGCCTGTCATCTTGCACTGAGCCCGGATGAGCGATTCCTGTATGTG
>JAFZPO010000053.1 GCA_017550305.1 Clostridia bacterium | reverse complement strand
CGATGCGGCAGAAGATGCAATCATCCATTGTCTGTTCTCCTTTCATCTATTAAGACGTTTTAAAAGTCTGTTTTGATGCATATTTCTGCTCTTATTTTACTGCTTCTCCGATAAACCCTTCGCTGGCCAGTCCCGTTAAGCGCACAGGAAGTGTCTGCCCGCACAATACACCCGGCGCCTCACAGCGCATGTATTCAGGCGTATATCCTACGCTCAAAGCGCCATCACAGGTCTCAAACAGCACATTGCGTACACTGCCCAGCTGGGAATACCGGTATGCATCCGCCATCTCATGACCCAGGGCGATCAACTGCCGGGCACGCGCTTCGCGAACATGTACGGGTACGCTGCCGGGCATATCCGCTGCCGGGGTCCCTGTACGCTCGCTGTACGGAAACACATGCATCCTTGCAAAGGCTATCTCACGGCAGAATGCCATGGTATCCGCATGCTCTTCTTCCGTTTCACCCGGAAACCCGCACAATACATCAGTAGTCAGTGCACATCCCGGAAATGCTGCCCTCAACGCAGCAGCACTTTCACGGAAGGCCGCTGTATCATAACGCCGGCGCATCCTGCGAAGTACGCTGTCGCTGCCGCTCTGCAGCGCCAGATGGAACTGGGGGCATACTTTGTCCATATCGCACAAGGCATTCGCAAATTCCGCTGTCGCAATGACCGGTTCCAGACTTCCCAGGCGGATGCGTTCCACTCCCTGGATATCCTGAAGAGCCCTGATCACATCCAGCAATCCGGTGCCGTCATGGAAATCCCGGCCATAGCTGGTCAGGTGAATGCCTGTCAGCACCAGTTCTTGATACCCGGCCTGTGCCAGCTGTGCTGCCTCGGCCGCAGCATCCGCAATGCTTCTTGAACGGATTCCCCCGCGAACATAGGGAATGATACAGTAGGTACAGTAGCGGTCGCAGCCTTCCTGGATCTTGAGTACTGCGCGTGTACGCCCCTCCTGCCGCGTGATCCACAGCGGCTCATACGGAGTCCGGGTCACATCAGTCACAGCACAGATCCGTGTGTTTTCCGATACTGCCTTCTGTAGCAGCGCAACTACTTCTGCACGCCTTGCGGTCCCCAGGATCAGCCTCGCATCTGTCGTTTCCAGCAGTTTTTCACCGTCACGCTGTGCCAGGCAGCCGCAAAGTACGATCTCCGCATCCGGGTTCAGCCGTCTCGCACGCCGTGCTGCCTGCAAGCTCTTCTTGTCGCCGGTCCCAGTGACTGTGCACGTATTGATCACATACACATCACAAACGTCGTCAAAACGGCCAGCCTCATAACCGGCAGCTTCGAACAGCTCCAGCATAGCCTGGCTGTCATACTGGTTGACCTTGCAGCCCAATGTGTGGAAGGCAACTTTCATAATCACTCCAGGTTCCCGCTCATGGTCATTGCCGCAACGATCGCAGCCAGACCCGCGGTCTCAGTCCGGAAAATACGCGGACCCAGCGTTACGGTTCGCGCACCGGCAGCCAGCATCGGGGCTATATCCTCATCGCTCATGCCGCCCTCGGGGCCGATCACGATCGCCAGATCATGCGTATCCGGTGTGATCAGCGTCCGCAGAGTACCGCTCTGCGCTTCTTCCCACGGCACCAGTGCCAGCGCATGTCCGGACAGCAGTCCGGGCAATTCAGAAATAGAAACAGGCGGTGTGATCTCCGGAACAGAAGCCCGAAAAGCCTGTTTCGCGGCTTCACGCGCTATACGCTGCCAGCGGACGCGCTTTTTCTCATCATCAGCTGAAAGACGCGCCACACAGCGGGGCATGTTGACCGGTACGATGCGGCTTACACCTGCCTCAGTGCATTTCTGCACGATATACTCCATTTTATCGCCCTTGGGCACTCCCTGATACAGCGTTACCCGCAGGGTAGGTTCAGGGCTTTTCAGCTTATCCGATACCCGTACGATTACACCGTCAGCAGTATCTTCAATGACAGCTGAAAATGCTTCGCCATTACTGAACAGCTGAATGCTGTCACCGCTCCTGAGCCGCAGTACGCGCAGGGCATGTGCCGCATCTTCGCTTTCCAGATGTGCCAGGCCATTCACTACTCCTTTTTCATCCGCAAAAAACCGATGCATTCTTCACCCCACACGCGCAGCCAGAGCTACCCAGCCGCCCTTCTGCATCCGGTCAAACACCTGATAGCCATTCTCGCGCAGCACAGTCTGCACATCTTCTTCGCGTTCCAGCAGGATACCGCTGCACACAAACAGCGCATCAGGTTTCAAGTGGTTCTTAAGTGGTCCTGCCAGCAGTGCGATCACATCTGCCAGGATATTCGCCACGGCGAAATCACAGTTCACGTCATCCAGTCCCGCAACCAGATCGCCTTCACGGATATCAATAATACTCGAAAGTCCGTTTTTCTCTACATTTTCTTGTGCAACCTGCACGGCCATGGGGTCAATATCTACTCCAATCACCTGTCCGGCGCCCAGGCGCGCTGCCGCAATCGCAAGAATACCGCTGCCCGTGCCCACATCCAGTACACTGCCGCCATGATAGTGTTTTTCGATCATTTCCACACACATCGCGGTCGTTTCATGCGTGCCTGTACCGAACGCCATGCCGGGATCCAGTTCTATGATCAGATCATCCGGTCCTTTTGTCCAGGCTTCCCAGCTGGGCTTGATCACCAGCCGTTTTCCGGCGCGGAAAGGCTTGTAGTACTGTTTCCAGCATTCCGCCCAATCCTGCTCATGTACATTCTGTGTACTCGCTTTCAGGGTACCCAGATCCATACCGGTCAGCCGGGGCAGTGCATCCAGACAGGCTTCCAGCCCGCGCAGTGCTTCCAGTGATTCGAACCAGGCTTTGACCTGTACGTCTTCAGGCATCTGTTCGATCATTTTAGGATCGATCAGTTCCCAGTATCCCACCGGCTTGGACGGATCCGGCACGTCTGCACGGTCTACAATCTGCGTACCGACTGCTCCCTGGCGCATAAGCGCTTCAGATACAATGTCAGCACCTTCGCTGTTTGTTGATACAGTGATCTCAATCCAGTCCATGCATACAGCCTCCCTTAAGCATTTCGCGTCTGTATTATATCCCAATTACCGGAGTTTTGCAAAAGCGCCGTGCCTCACGGCACGGCGCTGTGATCAGATCAGTTGAACAGATCTTTCATCTTGTCCAGAAAAGACTTGCGTTCTTTATATTCCTTGCCTGTACTGCTTTCTTCCAGCTGTCTCAGCAGTTCCTTCTGCTTATCGCTCAGGCGAGTAGGCACTTCAACACGCACACGCACAATGAGATCACCCACATAACTGCTGCGTACCTGCGGCACGCCCTTCCCGCGTAGCCGGAATTCAGTACCGTTCTGTGTGCCTTCCGGCACATTATATTTGACAGTGCCCTTGAGGGTAGGAATCTCTATCTCTCCGCCAAGCGCAGCCGTGGGGAAGCTGATCGGCATATCCAGATACAGATTTGTTCCTTCACGGCGGAACAGCTTATGTGGCCGCACAGTAATGACGATATAGAGATCGCCGTTCGGCCCGCCGTTGACACCGGGCTCACCCTGGCCATTCATGACAATGGTCTGGCCGTTGTCGATACCAGCCGGCACCTTAACGGTCGCAGTACGCTTCCTCTTGACCCTTCCAGTACCGCCGCACTTTACGCAGCGGTCTTTGATGACCTTACCGGTGCCGCCGCAGGTCTGACAGGTGCGGATCGTCGTCATGAAGCCGCCCTGCACACGCACCTGCCCGCTGCCCTTACAGGTAGGACAGGTCTGCGGCTGCGTTCCGGGCTTGGCACCCGTCCCGTGGCAATCCTCACACAGTTCGCTACGGTAGAATTCGAAGGATTTCTCGCAGCCAAACACAGCTTCTTCAAAAGAAATGCGCAGATCATAACGCAGATCATTTCCCTGCTGAGGCGCATTGGCACGCCGTGACGAGCCCATGCCGCCGCCGAACATCTGTGAGAAGATGTCGCCCAGGTCTCCGAAGCCGCCAAAGCCGCCGAAGCCGCTGGTATCAAACCCACTGCCGCCACCGTTCATGGGGTCGTTAAAACCGAACTGATCATAACGCGCGCGCTTATCCGGATCGGACAGCACCTCGTTAGCCTCGTTCAGCTCACGGAAGCGGGCTTCAGCTTCCTTATCATTGGGGTGCAGATCGGGGTGACATTCCTTGGCCTTTTTACGATAGGCCTTTTTGATGTCCTCTGCCGAAGCGTTTTTGTCTACGCCCAGCACCTCATAATAATCACGTTTGTTTGCCATGGTATTTCATCACCTTAACCGGCAGTGCGCAATGCGGGCCTTCCGCATTGCGCATTGTCCGGAACTGATGCAAAGCATCATTGATTCATCGGGAATCATTGAGAACGAACTGCTGTTCATTCTCATTGAAAACACTTACTGTACGCTGCCATCAGCGTTGAAGCTGCCATCATCATTCTGCGTACCGGCCTGGCCGCCCATGTCAGGAGCACCGCCCATATCCGGCGCGCCGCCCTGCTGCTGGTACAGCTTGCCGAAGATCGCATAGACGCGCTGGGTCATACCGTCCATGGCATTCTTGATCTCTTCGGCATTATTGCGCTCACGCACAGCCTTGAAATCAGCCAGTTCCTTTTCAACAGCAGCCTTGTCCTCAGCAGACAGCTTGTCGCCGTTCTCCTTGAGCTGCTTCTCCATCTCGTAGGTCAGGCTGTCAGCACGGTTCAGGGTCTCGACCTCATCCTTGCGCTTCTTGTCCTGCTCGGCATACTGCTCAGCTTCCTTCACGCGCTGCTGGATCTCTTCCTCGCTCATGTTGGTGGAGCTGGTGATGGTGATATTCTGCTCGTTGCCGGTACCCTTATCCTTAGCGGATACGGAAACGATACCGTTTTTATCAATACGGAAGGTGACCTCGATCTGCGGCACGCCACGCGGTGCAGCGGGGATACCGGTCAGCTGGAAGCGGCCCAGGGTCTTGTTGTCATATGCCATGGGGCGCTCGCCCTGCAGCACATGGATCTCAACAGTGGTCTGCCCGTCAGCAGCGGTGGAGAACACCTGGCTCTTTTCGGTAGGAATCGTGGTATTACGGTCAATCAGACGGGTGAAGATGTGACCTTCGGTCTCAAGGCCCAGAGACAGCGGAGTAACATCCAGCAGCAGTACGTCCTTGACTTCGCCGCCCAGAACACCAGCCTGGATGGCAGCACCGATAGCCACGCACTCATCGGGGTTGATGCCCTTGAAAGGCTCTTTGCCGGTAACACGCTTGACAGCTTCCTGAACAGCAGGGATACGGGTGGAGCCGCCCACGAGGATGACCTTATCGATCTGTGAAGCACTCAGGCCGGCATCACGCAGAGCATTCTGCAGAGGAGTGATGGTCTTTTCAACCAGGTCAGCAGTCAGCTCATTGAACTTAGCGCGGGTCAGAGTCATATCCAGGTGCTTGGGGCCAGTAGCGTCCGCGGTGATGAAGGGCAGATTGATGTTGGCGCTCATGACACCAGACAGCTCGATCTTGGCCTTCTCGGCAGCTTCCTTCAGGCGCTGGTACGCCATACGGTCCTTCTTCAGGTCAATGCCGTTCTCTTTCTGGAAAGCATCCGCCACGTAATCAATGATGCGGTTATCAAAGTCATCGCCGCCCAGACGAGTATCACCGTTGGTAGCCAGAACTTCGAATACGCCGTCGCCGATCTCAAGCAGGCTGACATCGAAGGTGCCGCCGCCCAGGTCGTAGACCAGAATCTTATGTGCTTCTTCCTTATCCAGGCCATAAGCCAGAGAAGCAGCAGTAGGCTCGTTGATGATACGCAGTACTTCCAAACCGGCAATACGTCCGGCATCCTTGGTAGCCTGGCGCTGGCTGTCGCTGAAGTAAGCAGGAACGGTGATAACAGCCTGTGTCACGGTCTCACCCAGATAGCTCTCGGCATCCGCCTTCAGCTTCTGCAGGATCATGGCACTGATTTCCTGCGGGTTGTAGTTTTTGCCATCGATGGACACATGATAGTTGGTACCCATCTGGCGCTTGATAGAAGAGATAGTGCGGTCGGGGTTCGTGATAGCCTGACGCTTTGCGATCTGGCCTACCAGACGCTCGCCTTCCTTGGTGAAAGCAACTACAGAAGGAGTAGTACGCGCGCCTTCGGAATTCGCGATAACGGTAGGTTCGCCGCCCTCCATGACGGCAACGCAGCTGTTGGTAGTACCCAGGTCGATACCGATGATCTTACTCATAATTATTTCCTCCGTTTTCTTTTCAGCAATTGTTTTATGGAAACACACTTACGTGTGAGTGTCGTTGTTTTATTCCGCTACTACCTTGACCATTGCATGGCGCAGAACAAAGTCTCCCATGCGGTAGCCTTTCTGCAGCACGGCACATACGGTTCCAGGTTCGCCTTCATCGGCAGTACCCTGCATTACGGCATTCTCCAGTGCGGGATCGAACTTTTCGCCGGTGCGGTCAATCACAGTCACGCCGCGCTTTTCCAGTACGTCGCTCAGCTGGCGGTAAACCAGTGTGACACCTTCCTTCAGCGCTTCATCGCTGCTTTCTGCAGCCAATGCACGTTCCAGGTTATCCATTACCGGCAGTACAGTCTTGATAAAGGCACGCGCGCCGTCCTCGTATGCCTCTGCGCGGACACCGCTGTTGCGGCGGCGGAAATTCTCGAAGTCCGCCTGTACGCGCTGGGCCAGATTCAGGTACTCTTCACGTTGCTTGACAGCTTCTTCCAGCTGTGTACGCAGTTCCGCAGTTTCGCCAGCCGCGGTTTTTTCTTCCGCCTGTTCGTTTTCCGCCGGTGCGGTTTCCGGCTGCAGTGCTTCCTCGCTCTGCGGTACGTCCTTCTTCTTGCTCATCTTATTCCTCCGAGTCATGAAAGCATTTCACTGAGGGCCTCGCCCAGCAATGTCATCAGCTCGGTCATATGCGCATAGGGTATGCGCGTAGGACCTATGATACCGATAGCACCCGTATGTCCGTGTCCTACACGGTAAGGTGCAGTAATCACCGAGCAGTCGCTAAATGCAGGAATGCCTGTTTCAGCACCGATCAGTACACTGGGCTGTCTTTCACACTGCCGCATGAGGCTGATCAGGCAGTCACGGTCTTCCAGTGTAGCCATGAATGCGCGCGCACGGCTGACTTCCGCATACTCAGGATAATACAGGATGCAGTGAGCACCGCCAACAGTCACGCGATCACTCTCGGTCTGTTTTTCCATCTGACCTGCCAGATCAGCGATTCCGCTGAGCACTCTTGCATCTGCGTCCGAATGTGCGGCATAGCCATACAGCAGCTCGCGCACCTGACGCAACGTCAGTCCCTGAAGACGCTCACTCAGCATCCGGCCAATGGTATACAGGGAAGTATCGTCCAGCCGTCCGCTTACTTTCAGTACCGTATCCCGGATAATACCGCTGTCAGTGACGATCACCAGCAGTGCACGTCCTTCACCTACCGGTACCAGCTGTACACGGCTGACTTTCAGATCACTCTGACGAGGAGTCAGCACGAGTGCAGTGTAATGTGTCAGCTCGCTGATCACTTCAGCACCCTGAGCAAGCAGGCCTTCCATGTCGTGTACACGGCTGGTAAAGAAGGTACGGGCACGTTCCCGTTCAGCGTCAGTAAGCCCTTCAGGCATCAGACGCGTAACATAGAGACGATACGCCTTCTCACTCGGCACACGACCCGCCGACACGTGCGGCTGCATCAGATAACCCATCTCGGTAAGATCGGCCATCTCATTGCGGATGGTGGCACTGGATACGCCCAGACCACTGGTCTTACTCAGCGTACGACTGCCGACAGGGGTGTTGCTAAGGATATAATCCTCAATGATGGCCTGCAGTATCCGCAGTTTCCGCGCATCAACGTCCATCATCAACCCCCCTTTCTTTCTTGTTAGCACTCGTGTTATTAGAGTGCTAACAACGATGATAGAATAACATGCATTGTAAAGTTTGTCAATGCTTTTGGAAAAATATTTATTATTTTCGACTTTCTGTGTGAATTGAAAGACTTAATGCAAGTTTTGTTTGGTAAGTTGAAATAAATCTTTCCATCCCAAAATAGGAGTTGAAAGAGTAAATGAAAGCAGCATTTACCGAACTTGCGTTTAGTCTTTCAACTCATGTATTTGTACTTTTTCGATATCTTCCAGACAATCCTTTATATATTATGAAGATATATATTCGGAAATGCTTTTTCCATAAAATAAAAAAACCTGCCGAAGCAGGTTATATGAATCAGATGATCAGTTGTCCAGCACACGTACCGGCAATACAAGGTAGGTGTACTGATTACCGTTGAGAGGAGCAATCGTGCAGGGAGATACACTGCTGTTGAAACGCATGCACATTTCCTCTGTGAACACGTTGCGGATCACATCAAACAGATAACGAGCATTGAAAGCGATCTTGAACTCATCTGCAGAATAGCTGACCGGAATGGTTTCCAGGGCAGCACCCATTTCAGCGTTTGCTGTAATGGTCATCTGATGATCGTTCAGCGAAAGACGCAGCAGATTGTTTTTCCCTTCACGTGCCATCAGGGACGCACGTTCGATAGCGCTGATAAAATCATCACGGCGCAGCTTGACTTCGCTGGTCCAGCTTGTAGGAAGGATCTGCTTATAGTTGATATATTCACCCGTCAACAGGCTCGTGAAGCACTCGGTATTATCAAAGGTAAGGGAGAAACGGTTGCGTCCGCATACGACACGTGCCGGCTCTTCACTGTCACCCAGCATACGGGAGAATTCACCGAGAATCCTTCCGGGTACAACAGCGGACACGAACTCACGTCCTGCAGGAATGGAATACTCGCCTTCCACGCGCTGAAGCGCCAGACGGAAACCGTCCAGACCGACAAAACGCATTTCATTCGGGTATACTTCCATCAGGCACCCGGTCAGGATGCGGCGTGTTTCATCCGTTGATACTGCAAACAGGATACGGCTCACAGCGTCACGCAGCTTATTCTGCGGCATCTCTACTGAAAACTCGGGCTGCTGTACTTCCTGCACATCAGGAAATTCGCTGGCATCGGTACCTACCATACTGGTGTTGCTGCCCTGAGCCCGGATCTCCGCACGGAAACGGCGGTCGATCTCGATATCGATCTCTCCGCTCAGTTTGCGCAGCAGCTCTCCGAACAGCCTGGCAGGCATAACGGATACGCCTTCCTCAACGACCATGGCGTTGACCCTTGTACGGATTGTCATTTCGCCGTCAGTACATGTAAGGAAGATTCCGTTTTCAGCGGATTCAATGAGAACACCGTCATAGATCTGCCGCATCGGGCGGGCAGTAAGGGCATGGGAAACCAGACTCATGCCGGCATTGATGTCAGAAGCGTTTACGGAAAAATGCATGTCATCACGTCCTTTTGATAGTTGCTGTAGAAATAATAAATATATCGTCGTAGTAGTAGGGGATGTGGATAATGTGGATAAGCAGAAAAAGCTTTATAATTCAACGGTTTTCTGCTTTTTACCATGGGGATAACTGCAGGACAGCGTTTGGATGATCAGTGGAAAGATCAGTAAAACAGGGGCTTACAGAGGATGGAAAAAGGACTTCTCGTTTTTCTTTCCGGATTATCCTGGACAAGCATGGATAGTATCAGAGTACAGATTCCATTTTATCTGTCATTGATGGTACTTATCCACATTATCCCCATCAGTACTGTCCCCGATTTGTGGAAGAAAAAACAAGGAAAAATGAGGGCTGAAAAAAACGATCCCATCGTTTTCCCCTGTGTTATCCCCACAACAAAGCAGTTCCTCACAAATGAATTATACCATAGTTTCCAGGGTCTGTAAACGATACCTTAGAAAGGAAAGAGACAAATAGGATGTTTTACATAATTATAACTATGTGAGTGGCATATCGTGAAAAAATAAATAGTTTGCATAAATAAAAAACCTATGATACACTAAAATGCTAAAGCGGGTGTAATTACACCGTTTTCAAAAAAGAAAGGATGGATGTTACTCATGAACAAGAAGAAACTCCCCGTGCGGCTGTTGATCTGCGCGCTGGTGATTGTCCTGTGCGGCAGTCTGCTGGCAAATCTCTTCAACACCAATTTCTGGGGAACCAAGGTCTCCCGCATCAGCTTCGAGACCGCCAACGGCACACTGAGCGGCCTGCTGTATATGCCTAAGGGCGCTTCCGCGACCGATCCCCGTCCTGCGGTGATCGTGACCCACGGTTATCTGAACAGCGCTGAGATGCAGGATGCAAATGCTATCGAGCTTTCCCGCCGCGGCTATGTCGTTCTTGCACTGGACATGTATGATCATGGTCACAGCGATATCAACGATGAAATCTATCAGAATTTTGCCGCTTATGGTGCTTTCCTCAGCACCTGGGCTCCGTTCTGGCTCAACTCCATGTATGATGCCGTACAGTACATGTACGATCAGGCCTATGTGCTCAAGGATGAAGCCGGTAACGGCATCATCGGTATTACCGGCCACAGCATGGGCGGCTTCTCCAGCACAATTGCAGTTGCCAATGATGAACGTGACTTCGCAACGAACGGATACCGCAAGATCTACGCCAATCTGACCGAAGGCAGCGATTTCAGCTACTCCGGAATCTTTGGTGTGAATGCGGCTGCTTTTGATGCTGCCGGCGGTGGACGTTACCTTGGTAAAGTTGCTGCTCAGTATGACGAATTCTTCTTCAATGCGCCTGATGATCCTTCCGGAACTGTGCGCAAGAAGGATTATGTATCAACTCCTGATGGTATGACCTTCCTGCAGCAGACTGAAGCTGCGAACGCCAACACCTGGTATGAGACCAGCGATGGCGGCCATCGTATCATTTACGAACCGGCTCAGACCCATCCCTGGAACCATTTCAGCAAGACTACTACTGCTAATGCTGTAGAGTTCTATACCACTGCTTTTGCTGCTTTCAAGACCGGCGCGAAAGAGCTTGCTCCTACCAGTCAGATCTGGCAGCTGAAGGAAGCCTTTGAGTGTGTAGCGCTGCTGGGCTTCGTGCTGTTCATCATCGCGATCGCTCTGCTTCTCATCGAACTGCCTGTCTTCAAGATGGCTAAGACCGGTGAGGTACCGGTTCTGCCTGCTGCCAAGGGAAGCATTAAGGTTATTACCGCTCTGATCCTGGTTCTTGCCATTCTGCTGCCCGGCCTGTTCTTCAATGGCCTTTATGACGGCAATGCCACTAACAAGGATATCCTGTTCTGGGCTTCGATCGCCGTCGCTTCGATTGCTCTTGTTCTCTCCATTGTTGGTTTCAAGAAGAATGGCAGCAAGATTCTTGTCGGTGGCATCATTGCCGCGATCGCGGGTGCCGGACTGGCTGTAATGCTCAAGAGCAGCCTGTACAGCGGCAGCTACTGGGTAGCGCCTGTGGTCAACAGCGTTGCGTACTGGACGCTGGGCTGTGCCCTGATGGCTCTGCTGGTAGTAAGCACCGTTTATGTGGCCTTCAAGGTCAATGACGGCGCCAAGCTGGCCAATTACGGTATTTCTCTTAAGCCCACCGCGATCATCGGCGGTCTGCTGACTGCAGTCGTTACCGTTGTGATCGGCTATGCGCTTCTGTTCCTGGTCGATGCGATCTTCAAGACTGACTTCCGTATCTGGACGTTCGCCTTCAAGACCTTTGACTGCAATATCTGCACCGCTATCCTCAAGTATCTGCCCACCTTCGTGCTGTTCTACATTATCAGCACCATTTCCATCACGATCAATACCAATGGTCTGAAGGGCGTCTGGGGTTATCTGCTTGCGGTTGCGCTGAATGCCGGCGGTATCATCCTGTGGCTGGCCTATCAGTATATTACCCTGTTCTCTACCGGTGTTGCTGCCTATCCCGGCGCTGCCCTGTCCGGTATCGTACTAGTGGCCATGGTGCCCACGCTTGCGATAGCGGCCTGCATCAGCCGTGCCCTGTATAAGCGCACCGGCAACATCTGGACGCCTGCGTTTATCAACGGCCTCCTGATGACGATCATGGCTGTTGCCAACACCACCGTGTATTACAAGTAATATACAATGTAATAAACTGCACGAGCCCTTGGGTCACTGAGATCCAAGGGCTCGTATTATTATTGGTAATAATAAGACTGTAGGGAAAAGAAACTATTCTTTATTGAGAAGCTGCCGCAGGGCAGGCATTACAGCCTTGAACAGGATAGGCGCGGCAACTACGGCAACAGCGGCGTTGATAATGGAAGGAATGAATTTACTGAGCATAGTCGCCCAAACCGCTTCCATCGGGTAAGCATAGACGAATCTCTGAAAAATAAAAGTCTTGAGCATGTACAGAGCAACATAGGTCAGTGCACCGGCGACTGCCGCAATGATCGAACGGGCAATGTTTTCGTCACGCTCTCCGCGGTGCCATACGATACAGCCGCACACCCAGGCCATTGCAAACTTGCTGACAAAAGTGATCAGCAGGTTAACGATGCCTTCATTGTACAACGTCAGGTCATACAGCGCACTGCCGATACCGGCAGCCAGTCCGCCATACAGGGGTCCGAACAACATGCCGCCCAGAAGACACATTGCATTGGCAAAGTGCACTTTACTGCCAAACAGCGGGAAGCGGAACATAGTCACCACATAAATGATGGCCGCCATCACGCCGATAAAGGCAATAGTATACGCGTTCATTTTCTTGCGCATCAGGCAACCCTCCCTTCATGGATTGGCTCATATGATAACACGCTTTAAATAAACATGCAAGCGCGGACATGGGGATGCCATATTCGCGGTTTCTGCATTACAGCATTCATGATAAAGATAAGGAGAACCGTATCAATAAGAAAAACCCTCCTGAAGCGGAGGGCGATGAACAACTGTTAAGCCCATATCATTATTCTTTGCGGTTATATACGTTCATGGTTTCTTCAATGCCGCGTATCACAAAACTTTCTGCAGCTGAAGCAGCACGGTCAAAAGCGGATTCCATGATCTTGCGTTCTTCTGGGGTATAACGGGAGAGGACCCAGTCAGCCAGATCCCACTCTGGCGGTTTTGCACCGGTACCTATGCGTACGCGCGGGAAGCGGTCACTGCCTGTCTTGAGCAGAATATCACGCCAGCCGTTGTGAGTACCTGCCCCGCCGAAGGGGCGTACGCGCAGCGTGCCCAGCGGCAGGTCGATATCATCAGCAATGATCAGTGTATCCTGCGGTCCGACCTTGTACCAGCGCATAGCCTCAGCCACGCAGTCACCGGACAGGTTCATAAATGTCTGGGGCTTTACCAGGATAACTCGTTCTTCATTGATACGCGCCTCTGCCACCAATGCACGTACACGTGAACGAAAAGCGGATATCTCAAGGCGTGCGGCCAGGCGGTCGATCGCCTCAAAACCCGCATTATGGCGTGTCTGTGCATATTCAGCGCCCGGGTTGCCCAGGCCAATCAGCAGCTTCATCAGACAATCCAGTCGGCAGGACGTACCTGCAGCGGCTCATCGCTGCGGATCTCGTCGAGGAGCATCAGTGCACGGGTGGGGACGGACAGGGAAACACTGCTCTTCTCGGTCGCAAACACGAAGCAGGCGCCGCAGCAGTGCACATTGAACTCACTGAGAAGGGAAAGCATGCCGCGCGCCGTGCCGCCGTCACGCATGAAGTCATCCACGATCAGGGCAGTACTGCCTTCGCGTACTGCGCGGCGGGACAGGCTCATCGTCTCAATACGGCCGCTGCCGGAGACATAATTGATGTTGACCGCGCTGCCTTCATATACTTTGCTGGTATGACGCGCAATGACCAGCGGCAGATGCAGTGCTTCAGCTGTCATCATGGCTACGGGGATACCCTTGGTCTCCATCGTCAGCACAAAATCAGCACCTGAGTCATAAAAATCAGCGGCGAATAGGCGGCCCATGGAGGCAACGAGCTGCGGGTCGCTGAGAATATCGGAAAAATACAGATAGCCGCCGGGCAGCATGCGTCCGGGGGCGCGCAGCATATCGCAGACTTCTTCCACGAAACGGCGGCCGGCTCCCTGCTGCAGCATGGGGCGGTAACGCATTCCGCCTGCGGCCCCAGTCACGGTCTCCAGTGTGCCCAGTCCGAATTTCTTCATTGTTTCAGCCAGGATCGCCGTGTCTTCACTGACCGTACTCTTTGCAGCACCGAACATTTCACAGAAATGGGATAAGGTAAAAATCCGGTTCGGAGCACTGGTCAGCACCTGCGCCATGACAGCAAGCCGTTCATTCCGCTTGAACTTTTCCATAAAAAATGCCTCCTTGGCAAACTATTCTTCCAAAGAGACATTATAGCATATTAATCCGAACTATGCAATAGAAATTATTTACGAACGTTCGGCTTCTTATGTTGGAGTTCTACGGCTTCGATCTCACTGTCAGGAGTGAAGTCACGCCAGCGTTTCATGAGATACAAGCCCAGCGGCAACATGAAGACAGCGCGCAG
Organism: Clostridia bacterium; assembly: GCA_017550305.1. Classification (GTDB taxonomy): domain Bacteria; phylum Bacillota; class Clostridia; order Christensenellales; family Aristaeellaceae; genus SFMI01. The sequence goes on along the minus strand of JAFZPO010000053.1, from coordinate 20,001 downwards.
GATCGTGGTATACTGCACGGCCGTGACTGTAACGATACCCAGCTGCCAGGACCAGTCCCCGACCCAGTTGCATAGCAGTGTTCCTGTCATGAGCCCCAGGAAAGCGCAAAGATTACAGAACAACGCCTGGAAGCTTGTGTGTGTGCTGGCATTTTCCTTGGGCAGGTTCATATAGAATACGTTGGCATAGCTCAGATTTAGACCAACGCTGAGGAAGTGCTGGACCAATGCCCCGGGATAATACATCCACTTGGTAGCAGGCGAAAGGAAGAAGAAGTAGATTTCAGTGGGAACCCAGATAAGCACACCGATTGCGAAGGTACGGATCCAGCTCTGCCGCGCGAGAATTCGCCGCCACAGGGGCGAAACGGCGAACAGTATCAGCGGGTAAAGAGCGCTTGCGGTTGAAATGGTACTGTAGGGAAAGTGTACGATATTGAGCAGGTAATAATTCCACAGGCCGTTATTGAGGTTGCTGATATAGTTCCAGATGAACATCAGGTACAGGCAGGCCATGAATTTCTTATACTGTCTTGAGAGCGTGAATACTTCGCGAAAGTTAATCTTCTTTGTGCGTACCGGATAAGAATATTCCTTTGCACAGGCCTGGAAGAAGACGTCCACAAGTACCAGAACGAAGGCGAAATAGCGGAAAGAAAGGATCAGGGAGTTCTGTTTTGCACCTGCAGCGGTTACCAGGATTCCGCTCAGCAGCAGCACGGCGCTTGATGTTGCAGAGCTGAATATCTGATTATAGCTGATGAATGCTGCGCGGGAACGGGCTTCTGTGGGATAGAAATTGTAGAACCAGGGAGTAAACCCGTCATTGAACAGTGCATAAACGCTGTAAGCGAGAAAAAGAATAACGCAAAAGCAGACCACACGTTGATGCGGATCTGTTACGACAAGCGGCATCAGGTTGGTAGCAATGATGTACATGGTATAAAAATAGATCTTGGCAGCGATCAGCACCGGCTTGCGGCGGCGGATGCGTTCCAGGATCATGGGAGAAAACATATGACAAGTACAGGCCAGCGGCGGGATGAACGTAATGATGCCTACGCTGACCAGGTCGATCTCATACATGGTGAGGAAGCCCGTGTAGAAGATGCCGGTAATGAAAACATTGAATACAGCCGTAAGCAGTGCATCCAGCAGGATGATCGTGCGGCCTCTTTGCTGTTCTTCACGCCAGCCATACAGGCTGCGCAACTGTCCGGCAATACCGATATGACGAAGCATACCGTGTTCCTCCCGCATACTTGCTTGTGAGGCGATTATATCATACACGTTATGCGCTGTACAGCACAGATGCGTAAAAAGCGCCGAAAGATTTGAAAAACCCCGCGGTCGATCACGGGGTATGAAACAAGCATTTACTCGATATGTTCAAAGAGGTCGTTTCCTGCTATGTCTTCGCCTACGGTTGAGAAGATCAGTGTATACAGTGTGCTGTCATATTGATCGCCTGCAGCGGCTACCTTCCACCTTGATATCTGTGAAACGTGGAACTCCATGGCGGCACGTGCGATCTCGATGCCTGTCTCACCGCTGAAGGATGACAGCGGCTGATCCCAGTCAAGCTTTGTGGTCGGCGCACTGCCAAGATGACGGTACACCTTTTTTACCTGCCAGGCTTCACCTGTATCCGGACGGTATGCCGGATTGGCAGCAAGCGCAATGCATTCCTCCACCAGCTTGGAGCATACAATATGCTGTGGGTGGCCGTACTCGCCTTTCAGGTCATGAGTGACGATGACCTCCGGTTTATAGCGGCGGATCGCGGTGACGATCCATGCTTTTACGGTTTTCCGGCCCCAGGTGTCGAGGATCTTTTCCTGTTTCCCTTTGAAATCACGGAAGTTTCCGATCTCCGGATAGGTACGGACACCGCAGCGCCACAATCCGTTGAGCAGTTCCAGCCGCCGCTGCTTGTCAGCACAGGTCAGGTAAACCACCTGAACGCTTTTGCCGCGATCCACGCTGTCAGGGATGGCTCCGCCGAACCAGAGGATCTCGTCATCGGGATGCGCGACCAGGAATAGGATATCCGTCTTATCTGGAGAAGGCTGCCAGTTGTGGACCAGCGCTTCGTCCAGTTCGCCCTCCGTATATATGCGTATTTCACGGATGCTCAGCTTATCACCGCGCCGAAGAGCGGTAAAATGAAGACGGAACCGTTCGCTCTGCGGGGCGAAGGACAGGGATACCTGAGCATAGCCCGGATTCTCGGAGTGGGCGATCACCTGCCAGCCGTTCTCTGTTTTCACTTCAACGTCAAAGGAAGAGAGCGTGAGGCCGTATTCGATATAGACAGCGGCTACGGGATCGTCGGCGGGAATGATATAAAGATACTGCTGAGAACCGCCGGGGATACCCATGCCCGACTCTTCATCATTGTCGCGCATATTACGCACATTGGCAGTTGCCCCGGGTGCTTCAAAGCTCACGTCCATGGTCACATCACGGGCAGGCTCGGCCGATGCTGCCTGGAAGAGCAGCGTCATCAGTAAAAACAGGGCCAGCAGTTTCTTCATAATAATAAGAATGCTCCTACTAACAGGGAAAGATCTGTATATCAATAGCCGTCAATATGCTCAAACAGATCGCCGCCGGCTTCGTCATCGCCCACTGTACTGTAGATCAGCGTATAAACAAAGCTGCTGTTCTCATCGTTTTCGGGCGTGATGTAATACAGCGACTTCTTGCCGTTCTTGTCGTGCGGCTGGGACATGTGCAGAAGATAGGCTTTTTCTGCAGCTTCAAACCCGGTCAGGCCACCAAAGAAGGTGAGCGGTACGCGCCAGTCCATCACGGTGACAGGAACGTCATCCCTCTGTATAATGACTTTTTCGCCTGATTCGTCCTGTATGGATATTTCGACACGGACACCGTTATCCTTGTGCAGATAAACTTTCTTGCCTGTCCATACCCCATACTGGGCAACGCTCTCGGGATCATAATCGGGGTCTGTAGCCAGCAGACAGGCACGGCTCATGGATCTGGCGCAGATGACATGCGCCGCATGTCCATATTCTCCGTCGATGGCCTGAGTAACAGCCACTTCAGGCTGATAACGGCGCAGCAGGCGGACCACATAGCGATCGACCTTGTCCCTGCCTCCCCACTTGGGATAGAGCTCGACAGCACTGTAACTCTTGATATCCTCATATTCGCCGATATCGGGATAATTACGGACACCGCAGTACCAGATGCCGTTGAGAAGCTCCTCACGGCGCATACTGTTCGAACAGGTCAGATATGCTACCTGCACTTTCATGCCGCGTTCTCCGGCATAGGTAGGCAGAAGACCGCCGAACCAGAGCAGTTCATCATCGGGATGCCCGACCAGCAGCAGGAGGTCCGCTTTCTCGCAGGGCGGCTGCCAGACATGGGGCATATCGTTCATTTCGCCTTCGGAGAAGAGGTAAAGTTCTCGCACATAGAGTGCGGTATACTTGTTGTGCGTCTCAAAACGCAGGCGGAACTCTTTCTGCGGCGGGAATTCCAGATAAGCCTGAGCCCATGGCCCGTCCCAGGAAGCAACGTCCACCCATTTTCCGTCTTCTTTTATCTGGACAGAGAAAGGAAGGATATTTGTACCGAACTCAATATAGACAGCAGCGGCAGCCTCGGTCTTCATGTTTACATTGAGAACAGGCTCTTTCTGTTTGCCGGTCTGCAGCGCGGTCTCACTGCTGCGGTCGAGCATGCGGCGCAGAGTCCCGTCCACGATATAGGGAACATGGAAAGCGGCATCGGAAGTAATATCCCGGGCCGTTTCAGCCTGTGCGGCAGTCAGCAGCAAAAGCATCAGCAGTACAGCCAGAAGAAACAGTTTTTTCATTGCAGGCACTCCAAGGGAATATTTTCGAAGAAATCACCGCCCTGTGTATCCTCGCCTACTGCGGAATACAGCAAGGTCCACAGTGTACTGTCATAAGGGTCACCGGCATCGGCAACTGTATGGGGCCCGTTCAGCTGTGACTGGTGATAGGTAAAGGCCTCACAGGCAACCGTATAGCTGTCTTTGCCATCAAAGAAATCCAGAGGATGATGCCAATCCATCACCGTGGTCGGATCGTCGCCCAGATGTACATACAATTTTTTCGTCTGCCAGGTACCATATTTTGCCAGACTGCCGCCGTTGTAGGTTTCATCTGCTGCGAGGGCTACAGCTTCAATAAGCATTTTTACTGCAGCGACATGGTTGCTGTGACCATACTCACCCTTTTCGTCCTGCGTGACGATCACTTCGGGCTTCAAGGTACGGATCTGGCTGACCAAGTATTTGATAACAGCCTTCTCGTTCCAGGTTGTCAGAACGTCTTGCCAGCGTTCTGTTTCAAAATCTTCAAATCCTGCCAGAATGGGATAGGTACGAACACCGCAGTGCCACAGACCGTCAAGAAGTTCCAGGAGACGGTATTCATAGCGGCAGGTCATATAAAGGACAGCAGTCGCGGCTTGCTTTTCTCCTGCGTATGTGGGAATGGCACCGCCGAACCATAGGATCTCGTCGTCTGGATGTGTGGCAACGAACAGAATATCCGCTTTTTCAACTGTGGGCTCCCAGATATGAACGGTTTCCTCATCGCGTTCACCGGCGCCATAGACATATATCTCGCGGATCACCAGCGTACGTGCAACGCCGAAAGAATCGAACTTCAGGCGGATCTGCTGACCGGTCGGTTCAAACTCCGCATACAGCTGCTGCCAGCCGTCATTGGAATGACCGATCTCCACCCAGTGACCATAGCGCTGTATCTGAACAGAGAAGGGCATCGCCATACGCCCGAAACAGATGTATATGGCGCCGACCTTCTGTCCTTCAGGCGGAGTAATGATGATATACGGGTTACGGTAAGGTTCCGCTGATGTCGCGGTCATTGTATTGCGGTCACGCATATCAGCAGAATTTAAGTCTTTATTATTTGGAATCTGAAATTTACAGTCAGCGGTTATTTCGGCAGCTGTATCCGCAGCACACAGAGAAGGCGTCAGCAGAGCCAGCAACAGCAACAGGCAGATCAGTGACTTCTTCATAGGCCTTTATTTTTTACTACATGCTGTATGCAACGCACGCAGGCAAATGACGGCCATGGCAGTCACGCTGAAAACATCCAAAAGATAGCACAGCCAGATGGGCATGTTCTGCCAGATCTTGCCGTCGATCAGAAACTCGCAGACACCTACAACGACTACGCCCAGCATGAAAACACCGATATACTGTATCCAGCGGCGCGGTGCGGCTTCGCTGCGGCGCAGGCATATGATCAGCATGACTAGCAAGACGAGCGCGGAGAAGACCATGGCATAGCGCACAAAACTGATGATCAGCACTTCATCACGGCGTGCGCTCTCCCATACGATCTGGGCAGCGCAGACGATAATTGCACCTGTGCCGGCAGACAGACCGCGGGGACGCCCGCACATGGCCTGTGTCATCATGCCGGCAACCAGGGCAGTCAGCGCTTCGCCCATATATACGGCATAGGTCATATCGCTGTACAAGCCCTGGCGTGCCAGCGGCATGAACTGAAGCGCTTCCGATTGGATTTCAAGGCCTGTACCATTTGTGGTGCTGCCTTCAGCCAGACGGCAGGCAGCCAACAGAATGAGCAGGCCGGGCAGGACGGTATCCAAAAGGCCGGCGAAGGAAATGCGGTGGATCTTTTTGACGATCCATGCAGAGAGCAGTACGCCCAGTGCAGCACCTATGATGGAAAACCCGCCGTAATCAAGACGGAAGATATAACCGAAGCCAAAGTCCAGGACGTCAACTACTCGGCAGGCGCAGAAAACAAAACGAGCCAGCAGTGCGCACAGCGGCAAAGCGAAAATCGCGAAGGACATTACGGCAGATGCGGAGATCCCTGTCTTTTTAGCGCGGGACAGCGCCATGAAAAGGGCGATCAGCGCGCCGACAGCCGCTGCAAGCGCATAGGGATAAACCGGCATGCCGAGCAGTGTAAAGAGCGCCTCATGAGTTGGTTCTGTAAAGTAGTACATAGATTACTGTCCTTCTTCCGCCCAGGCAGAAACGAAATAGACGATATCACTCAGATCGCGGATCTTGGGATTGGTCAGCGAATTGATCTTTTCATTGTGGAAGACCATCGTTGCCGAACCGCCGCCATCGATATTGTATGCGACCTGAATATCATAGTCTTCGATCTTGTCATCGATCTCGCGGATGCAGTTGGCCCATTCATTCAGGGTCAGGCCTTCGCTGTTTTCATCCAGCACGCTTTCACAGCAGCAGAACATGTAGGTCAGTTTGTCCAGCTGGCAGATGGCCATGCGCGCGTATTGCTTGCCGCCGGCGATCTGGAAGTAATTCTTAACGTTATTATTGGTAAAAGTCTCCTGTACCCATTCGCCGTTTTCCACCAGAACGGGACCAAAGTTAAAGGTATTGATGACCTGGAGATCCGGATTCTCCTTTTGCCAGGCAGAGATCTTGCTCTTGTTTGGCTCGCGGAAAGGATGGAAGTCTCCGTTCTGGTCGATGATTAGGACATCCCAGTATTTGTTGGGACGGTTCCGGTATTCACGTCCCTGACGGACCAGGTATCCGTAATCATAGAAGTTATAGAAGTCGCCGTTAATGGCAAATACGGCATTATTGGCGATGGCCATCACGGTACCGTGTACGGTGTAGTCTGAATTGTATTTATACGCCATGGCAGTACGCAGCTGAGAACCGTCCGCGATCTTAATGATGGCATACACATAATTGGTGCCGTAGATACGGTTCTCGGGATAGACGTCTACCGTAATGGAAGGATCTTCATAATGCGTTGCGCTGGTATAGCATTCTTCATAGGGCTCCCTTGCTTTTTCTGTCAGTTCAAGGGGGATGATCTCGGCCGAAGCACACACAGCTATGCAGCACAGAAGCAAAACCAGGGCAAAAAACCTCTTTATGCTCATTTTTGTGCTCCTTCGCAGGCATCGCGCAGAGCGCGTGCGGTCATGAGGCCCATCAGCGATACGGTCACGGCGTCAATCGTATAGCATAGCCAGGCGGGAATGAAGGAGATCAGTTTGCTTTCCGCAAAGAACTCGTTCATGCCAACGATCACTATGCCCAGGAACATACAGATGCTGGCGAAAACGACTTTCTTTTTCTGCCAGCCGCTGCGGCGGAGGGAAAGGATCAGCACGACGAGCAGTACCACGGCTGAAAACACCTGAGTGATGCGCACAAAGCTGAAGATCAGCACTTCATCACGGCGCAGGGCTTCCCACAGGATCTGTGCGGCTGCAACGACAACGAGACCGAGGCCGCTTACCAGTCCGCGCGCGCGGCGCTGCATCGTCTGTGTATATACTCCGGCACACAGCGCGGTGAGTGCCTCTCCCATATGGATCGCGTAGCAGTAGTCGTCATAGGCATCCAGCCTTGCCAGCGGGAAGAAACGCAGAGCCTCGATCTGAACATCCACGCCGATGCCGTTGGTGGTCGCGCCTTCACTGAGACGCGCGACGGCGAGCATAACGAGCAGTCCGGGCATTACGGTATCGCACAGATCCAGGAAGGATACATGATCGATTACCTTTGTAAGGATTGCTGCCAGCAGCAGTCCGATAAACGTGCCCATCAGGGAAAATCCGCCGTAATCAATGCGCCAGATGATTCCCATGCCTGCATCGACGATCTCGCCCGGGCGGCAAACGCAGAACACCAGACGGGCAAAAATGACGCTCAGCGGCAGCGAAAGCATTGTGAAGGTCAGTACGGCAGATGCGGACACGCCTGTTTTCCTGACACGGTAAAGCGCCATGAACAAGGCAATCAGGGCACCCAGCGCCAGGAAGAGCGCATAGGGATATACCGGAAGCCCGAACAGATGGAAAAGGATATTACTTTCTTCGTACATCGTTCATTCCTCTTATCTTCAGCCGGCCGCGGCGCTTACTTCTGCCAGGCGCTGGCGAAATAGATGATGTCATACAGCTGGCGCTGTGAGTTGGCGCGGGTCAGGGCGTTGATCTTGGTGAGGCCGTTGCGGGAAGGATCCTTGAAAATGAACGTGCTGCTGCTTCCGCCGTCCAGGTTATAGGCGACGCGGATAGAGTAGCCGTCCAGCTTGCTTTCGATCTCACGCAGCAGCTGCACGAATTCGTCCATGGTCATGCCCTTGCTGTTTTTATCCTCGGGGCCTTCACAGGTCACGCACAGATAAGTGAGCTCATCCAGCTGGCATACGGCGATGCGCTGGGTCTCCTTATAGGTGCCGATCCAGTCCGTATTGGGATTGACCTTGATACTGTTGAAGGTCTCGCGCGTGGTCTCGCCGTCTATGATCACGGCAGGGCCGAAGTTGAACGTATTGATGATCTCAAGATCGGGATGTTCCGCGATCCACTCGTTCACGCTCGTCTCGCGCGGTTCCAGGATGGCATGGAAATCGCCGTTCTGGTCGATGATGAGCATATCCCAGTCAAGATACCGCACACCGGTGCGGGAATCGACCTGCGCCCAGGCCTTTTCAGCCTTGGGGATATCCCGGTATTCCTTGCCTTCACGGATGATATAGCCCATGAATCCGCGGGGATTCTCCTTGTTCTTGCAGAAATCGCCGTTGATGGCAAACACAGCGTTCTTTGCTTCGGCGATCTTGTATCCGTACACCTTGTGATCCTTGAAGTTATCATCTGAGAAGGCAGTACGGATCTGAGAGCCGTTGGAGATCTTGATTACGGCATAGCAGTAATAAGTATCCAGAAAGCGCTCGCCCATTACCAGGTCCACGCTGATGGAGGGATCCTCATAATGCGCTTCGCCTGTATAGCTGACCCATTTCTTGGGAATGCCGGTATATGCATCCCACTGAGGCTTGACACCGCCTACGCGGATATCATGCTCCAGCTCGATGGTCTCGGCAAAAGCATCATAATTGGACACCGGCGACGGCACGAACAGCAGCATCAGTGCGATCAGCACGGCGATAATCAACAGTTTCCACCAGTTTTTGGCCATTTTTATTGTCCCCTTCCATCCGCATTTAGGCATATGGATACCTGTACAGTATATCATGATGACCGGCCTTCCGTCTACTTTTTTTACATATAGTAAAGAAAGAAAACTGCCGGCAGGACCGGCAGACAATGCAGTATGGAGAATGATCCGGCTGATGACCGGGGAGAGGACGGGAGGATCCGGATCACCTGGACTCCTGTGCGGGCGTTTTTCCGGAGCCGTTTTCGAGCCCTAGAAACGCGATCACGGTGCTGAACGCACTGAATGCTGCGGTCAGCCACAGCACGCGGGATACCGGCATGGCGTCCAGCAGCAGGCCGGCAGACAGACTGGCGATGACCGAGCCCACCGTGGACATGGAAGCCATCAGGCTCTGTGCTTTGGCCGAGTCGGCGGGATCTGTCACCCGCTGTACGTAACCTACCACGGTGACCATGAACAGCGCGTAGGAGAAACCGTGCAGGACGGATGCAGCATACATGGTACCGATACTGTTCGCTGCAGCCATGGCGGCGATCTTGGCCGTGAACATGATCAGCGAGAACCGCATCAGGGTGCCGGGTTTCCATTTGTGCGAGATATGCGTATAGAGAAGCATGAACGGTATCTCCGTCGCAGCGGTGAATGCGGTCAGAAAGCCCAGCGTGGATTCATCACCGCCTATGGAACGGACAATATTGATGCGGAAATTGGAGACCGCGGTCTGCGGGACGAAGAGCAGGGCTACGCCAAGCAGCAGCAGGCTGTAACGCCTGTTGGCGCGCAGAAACTGCAGCAGCGGCACGCCGCGCACACCGTGTGTGCTGAAAGTGCTTTCCGGCATGCGGGAGAAGATCAGCATATGCGCAGCCGCCTGCATCAGGCACAGGAAAAGGCCGATCCAGGGCAGGAGTCCTGCAGAATAGCGCCGGACGACGGCGCCCAGTATCATGGATGCAATGACATATGACAGTGAGCCCATGCCGCGTGAGAAACCGTAATCAGGGGTCTTCCCGGCATAGGACAGGTCGGCATACAGCTTAAGATCGAGAGGATTGACCGTCAGGCAGAAAGCCATGTAGAGAACATAGACGATCTTTACGGCAAGAGTGCTCAGAGGAAATGCGATCAGGGCGACGAGAGACATTGCCTGCCCGAAAAACATCAGCGGGTACATCCGCTGTACTGTGATGGCGGTGTAACGATCGATGAGCGTACCTAGGAACACGCCCAGCAGCGTGCCTAGCAGGCAGCCGGCTGCGAGCACCAGCCCGGCTTCCGTATTGGTACAGCCGCGCCATTGCAGATGTACGGCCGCAAAGGCTACGGCTACGCAGTATCCCGTCAGGTAGACCGCCTGCAGAACGGAAAACAAAGGTGTAAAACTCTTTGTCTGCTTCATGTGTTTTCCTGCTCCGCCCTATCCGGCGCCTTTCCTGTTCCCAGCAGGGCAAGGATGCTGCCGACGGCACTGATTGCGGCAGCGATATACAACACCTGCGATACCGGCAGCATATCCAGCAGCCTGCCGCCCATCAGGCCTGTGATCACGGCGCCTACGGTGGGCATGGCATTGATCAGGCTCTGTGCCTTCGCAAAATCCCGGGGATCTGTCACCATGGCTGCATAAGGCACGACTGCAACGATATACAGGGCATAAGAGGGCATCTGCAGCAGGGATGCCGCATACAGTCCGCCTATGCTTTTCGCTGTTGCCATGGCCAGGATCTTGAAGGTGAGCATGACTACCGAGATACGCAGCAGCCGGCTGTGCTTCAGCCTCCGTGCAAGCACGGCATAGAGCAGCATGACAGGGATCTCCACCGCGGCAGTAAAGCCATCCACCAGTCCCATATCCGCTTCGTTTCCGCCGACTGCGCGTACGATATTGATCAGGAAGCTGGCCTGCAGGCTGTGCGGGACGAAAAGGAGCACGGCACCCAGCAACAGCAGACAGTAACGGCCGTTTCCTTTGAGAAAACGTACCAGCGTAGTACCGCGTTCTGTGACTGTCTTTGCAGAGGCGGCAGGCATGTGCAGGAAAATGATCCAGTGAATGACTGCCTCCAGTATGCATATCTCTAATCCCGCATACAGCAGGATGTTTGCTGAAAAATGTTTGACGATTATGCCGAGTGAGACGGAAGCCACAACATAGGCCAGTGAACCCATGCCGCGGGCAAGGCCATAATTGACATCACCGCCGGAGGACAGGTCTCCGTACAGTTTCAGGTCCAGTGCGCCTACTGCGATAAAGAAAGACATGTACAGCGAATAGATGATACCCAGTACAATCCCCTGGGGCTGCATCACCAGCAGCAGCGCGAGTGTTACTACCTGTCCCGCGGTCAGAAAAGGAAAGAGCCTTTGCACGGTACAGGCGGGATGACGGTCGATCAGCGCACCCAGGAGCACACCGAGAAGCGCTCCGAGCAGGCAGCCTGCGGACAGTACGATACCGGCCTCCGTGTTGCTGCTGCCGTGTGCAAGAAGAAAGACCACCGCGAAAGTCACGGAGACGCAGTAGGACATCCAGTATGTGCCCTGTACCGCAGAATACAGTATGTTTATACGTCTGTTCTGTTTCATCTGTTCTCCAGAAAACGTGATCTTATTGATGGCTGCCGGCGGAGGATCCCGCAGACCGGACACCAAGCAGAACAGACACTTTGTTTCTGTCCGGGATCCGCACGAAACCCTTTCACAGGCCAAGCAAATTGTTTATCAGATTACGGTATTTGTCAAGCAAAACATCATTTTCGGGAAAAGCTTCAGGAGCCTTCCACATGTACTGAATGCCTTTTGCGCCATTTTGTCCCGGTTTGGCCGTTTTTTGCGGCATTTGGCCCTGAAAAAACGCGGTTCATGTTGCATTTTCTTTTTCTTACTGCTATAATACCCAAGTACGCGATGAACGGGTCTATCCGTCCCGCGCGCGCAAAGAGAGCCGTTGGATGGTGTAAAACGGCGGCGCGCAGACGGTATTCCGCCCCGGAGCGCGCGGCGATGAGCCGCGGGGGAAGCGCCCCATACAGCGCACACGAGAGGCTGCATATGCAGCAATCGGGGTGGCAACGCGGCTATGGTCGTCCCTGCAGGCCAGGAACGGCTTTTTTCATTCCCAAATACAACACTAGGAGGACATACTTATGCTTGACATCCGCCGCATCCGTCAGAATCCGCAGGAACTGATCGACGCATTGAAAAACCGCAACAGCGCTATCGACCTGAGCGAATTCCTGCAAAAGGAAGAGCAGCGCCGTGCTCTGCTCAGCGAGACTGAATCCTTGAAGGCGCGCCGCAACGAAGAAAGCAAGCGTATTGCGCAGATCAAGCGTGAAGGCGGCGACGCGCAGCCTATCATGGACGAAATGCGTGCTCTGGGCAATGAGATCGCCGCAGCTGACGAGAAACTGAAGGACATCGAGGAATATGTCAATCAGTTCATGCTCCGTCTGCCCAACTATCCCAGCCCGACCACGCCGATCGGCAAGGATGACACCGAAAACGTGGAACAGCGCCGCTGGGGTACTCCGCGTGATTTCGGCTGGGAGCCCAAAGCGCACTGGGATATCGGCACTGACCTGAATATCCTTGATTTTGATGCTGCAGCGAAGATCAGCGGTGCGCGCTTCACCGTGTACCGCGGCCTGGGCGCGAGGCTTGAGCGCGCGATCATCAATTTCTATATGGATACGCATGCTGCAGACGGCTTTACCGAGATCCTGCCCCCCTATATGGTCACGCGTCAGACCATGACCGGTACCGGCCAGCTGCCGAAATTTGAGGAAGATGCCTACAAAGTGGACCAGGATACCTTCCTGATCCCCACGGCAGAGGTTCCCGTGACCAATCTGTACCGCGATATGATCCTGGACGGCAAGGACCTGCCCATCCGCCACTGCGCCTACAGCGCCTGCTTCCGTGCAGAAGCGGGCAGCGCCGGCCGCGATACGCGCGGACTGATCCGCCAGCATCAGTTCAACAAGGTCGAAATGGTCAAGATCACCAAGCCCGAGCAGAGCTATGAGGAACTGGAGAGCATGACCCGTCAGGCAGAAAAGGTCCTGCAGCTGCTGGGCCTGCCCTACCGCGTTGTGGCACTGAGCACCGGCGATATGGGCTTCAGCGCAGCCAAGACTTATGATATCGAAGTCTGGATGCCCAGCTACGGCCGTTATGTGGAGATCTCCAGCTGCTCGAACTGCGAGGATTTCCAGGCCCGCCGCGCAGGGATCCGTTACCGCGAAGACGCAAAGGCGAAGCCGCAGTTCTGCCATACGCTGAACGGCAGCGGCGTAGCTGTAGGCCGCAGCGTGGCTGCCGTTCTTGAAAACTACCAGAACGAAGACGGAACCGTGACCGTACCCGAGGTACTGCGCCCGTACATGGGTGTTGACGTGATCCGCTGAGGAAAAGGCATGCAGATTATTATCGATTCCACTGCAAAATGCGTAAACCAGGCAGCAGAGCACTTTTACGCACTGCTGCGCAGGAAGCCCGATGCCGTACTCGGCCTGGCGACCGGTTCTACGCCGGAAGCGCTGTACGGGCGCCTGATCGCACAGTATGAGGCGGGTTACATCTCATTCAGACAGGTCACGACGTTCAATCTGGATGAGTATGTTGGGCTTGCCGGGGACCATCCGCAAAGCTACCGGCATTTCATGCAGGAAAAACTGTTCGATCATGTGGATATCGACCCGAAACGCACGCATGTGCCCGATGGACTGCATACAACGCCTGAAAATGCCGCGGATTATGATAAGATGATCGGGGCGGCAGGCGGGATCGATCTGCTTCTGTTGGGAATCGGCGCAAACGGGCATATCGGATTCAATGAACCCGGGAGTTCGTTTGATACGCTGACACATATTGCCGACCTGGACGAATCCACGAGACAGGCCAATGCGCGGTTCTTCGCCTCACCTGAAGAAGTGCCTGCGCAGGCGGTGACGATGGGCATCCATACCATCATGCAGGCTCGCAGCATCATTCTGATGGCCTTTGGCGCAAACAAGGCCCAGGCAGTCGCTGCCGCCGTTACGGGCCCTGTCTCTTCGGACGTACCCGCATCCGTACTGCGCCTGCATCCGGATGTAACGATTTACGCGGACGATGAAGCAGCCGCAGGAATTAAAGTATAAAGTTACAGATATTACATAATTATACATTCGTGGAGGGATACCCATGGGTAAGTATTTCGGAACGGACGGCTTCCGCGGCGAGGCCAATCGGGACCTGACTGCCATGCATGCTTTTAAGCTCGGACGTTTTCTGGGCAGCTATTACAGCAGTGCGGCACGCCGCGCCCAGGTGGTGATCGGCAAGGATACCCGCGCGTCCGGATATATGCTGGAGGATGCACTGTGTGCAGGCCTGACCAGCGCCGGTGCAGATGCATATCTGCTGCATGTGACCAGCACTCCGAGCGTCAGCTATGTGGCACGTACCGAGGAGTTTGACTGCGGCGCTATGATCAGTGCCAGCCACAATCCCTATTGGGATAACGGCATCAAGCTGATCAACGGGCTTGGCGAGAAGATGGATGATTCGATCATCGCAAAAGCTGAGGCTTTCCTTGATGCGGAAGACACTGTTCCCTATGCCCAGCGCGAACATATCGGCCGTGTTATCGACCATGCCGCGGGCCGCAACCGCTATATCGGATATCTGATCTCCCTGGCTACGCACAGCTATAAGGGCGTGCGTGTCGGACTGGACTGCGCGAACGGAAGCACCTGGCAGCTTGGCGAAAGCGTATTCAAGGCTCTGGGCGCTGAGACCTATGTGGTCGGAAATCGTCCGAACGGCGAGAACATCAACAACGGATGCGGCAGTACGCACATCGAGAATCTGCGTAAGCTCGTGCTCGACAACCAGCTGGATGTGGGCTTTGCTTTTGACGGAGATGCAGACCGCTGCATTGCAGTGGACGAAAAAGGCAACATCGTTGACGGCGACCGCATCATGTATATTTATGCGGCATATATGAAGCGCAAGGGCACGCTTGGTGATACGCACGTAGTGACGACCGTGATGAGCAACATGGGCCTTTACCGTGCGCTTGACGAGCTGGGGATCGGTTATGAACAGACGGATGTGGGCGACCGCTTCGTGTATGAGCGCATGCGTCAGCGCGGCGACCTGCTGGGCGGCGAGGAAAGCGGACACATCATCTTCTCCAAATTTGCGACGACCGGCGACGGGCTGCTGACGGCAATCAAGATCATGGAAGCCATGCTCGGGCAGAAGCGCCCGCTCAGCGAGCTGCATGAACCTATGGAGAGTTTCCCCCATGTACTGGTCAATCTGCGTGTCGACAACAAGCAGGCTACCATTGATGATCCGGCTGTACAGAAGGCGCTGTCAGAAGCACGCTATCAGCTGGGCAAGAACGGCCGCGTGCTGCTGCGCAAGAGCGGTACAGAGCCGGTAGTCCGTGTTATGAGCGAAGCAGCCATTGCTGAAAGTGCACAGGAAGCGGTTGCGATGGTAACGGAAGCGATCAAGGCCAGCGGGCATATCCTGCAGGAGGACTAATATGTATAAAGTAGAAGAACTGTTTGACCTGACCCATACGCGTGCTGCGGTCTATCTCAGCAAGTTCATGTGGCCGCATGAGGCGCTTGGCGGTATCAAGCCGATGATCGAGGCGCTGGGTGCAGATCTTCCGAAGGATGAATTTGAACATCCAGCCCCTCACGTGTGGATCGCACGTGACGCAACTGTGGCGCCTACTGCATGCCTGGGTGAATACGTGATCATCGACCACGGCGCGGAAGTCCGCCATTGCGCCTATATCCGCGGCAGCGCGCTGATCGGCTGCAATACGGTCGTCGGCAACAGCACGGAACTGAAGAATGTGATCCTGTTCGACAATGTGCAGGTCCCGCACTATAATTACGTTGGAGACAGTATCCTGGGATATCATGCCCATATGGGCGCAGGAGCCGTGACAAGCAATGTCAAGGGCGACCGTACGCTCGTTACCATACGCGACGGAAGTGAGACTTTGGAAACGAACCTGAAGAAGATGGGTGCCATGCTCGGCGACTGGGCAGAGATCGGCTGCAATGCCGTACTGAATCCGGGAACGGTCATAGGCCGTCATGCTCAGGTCTATCCGCTGACATCTGTGCGCGGGACGGTGCCTGTGAACTGCATACATAAAGGCCACGAGATCGTAGAGAAACATTTGTGATGAACAGCCCTCCTTCGGGAGGGCGTTTTGTTTCATGTGAAACATTGATTTTACCAAATGTGATGACTACTGAACGAAAAAGAAGTTGCACAGATCTGGAATCTACCTATAATATAAAATAGACCCTGGCAAAAATTGGATTATCATAGGAATTCATGGCGACAGTATTTGTTGTAAATTGACTCCCAAAAGTATTCTAAGCATCTGGAATTATCTGGACAACAATGACTGCTGATCAATTGAAGGTCCTTGAATGTCATGCTTTAAAACAAAATGTTTCACGTGAAACAAATGAAAAAGAAACGCACCTTGAAAATGTTTCACGTGAAACAAGAAGGAAGTATCATGCCGAATTGGACAGAAGCACAGCGTCAGGCGATTGATGCCCGCAACAGTGAAACACTGGTCAGTGCAGCTGCAGGAAGTGGAAAGACCGCAGTGCTCGTAGAGCATGTCCTGCAGATGCTTCGAGACGGCGGAAATATCAGCCGGCTGTTGATCATTACTTTTACAAGGGCTGCTGCAGCGGAACTGCGTGAACGTCTGATGAATGCCATTTCAAATGAGACGGCAGAGAATAAACACATGCGCACGCAGCTCCGTGCAGCGCGTCGTGCGCAGATCAGTACGCTGCATGTATTCTGCCATCACATAATCCGGGAGTATTTTCAGTCGGCAGATGTAGACCCGATGGCTAAGATCGCCGATGAAACGACGTTAAATCCTTTGCTTGCACGCGCAGTCGACGATGCCATGGAAGCATTGTGTGCGAGTGAAGATGAAGACGCAAAATCGCTGGTTAGTCAATACGGCGACGACCAGATCGTGGATATGGCAAAGCAGCTCTATTATTTTCTTCAGGCGCAGGCAGATCCACAGGGATTCCTGGACAGGACAATGGAGGACCCGCTCGGTGATGGCCTGAAACCGTTCCTGCTGCTTCTGAAAAAAGAAGCGCTGATGCGGATCGAAGGCGCGCTGCAGCTGAATGACCAGTGCAAAGCCCTTCTTGAACGGCCCAATGCGCCGAAATACCTGCAGAGCACGGTGGAAAATGACAGGATCGTGCTTGAAGGCCTGCAGCAGGAAATGCGAAGCCGGGAACCGGATCGTGGAGAACTGCATTTCGCAACGAAGTCACGTGCGCCGAAAAACGCTGAATTTGATGCGTCTTTGGCCGAAAGGTTCAGCAAACTTCGCGAAAGGATGAAGGAGCTGGCCGGAGAAGCGGCGGTGATGGTCCCGCGTGATCTGGAGGAAGCGCGCAGTGAGATCGCATATACTCTGCCTGCCCTGAGAGCATTGATCGCTCTTACAAAAGATATTGAGAAGCGGTATGCTGGTCTTAAGGAAGCCAGGGACCTGTTGGATTATAACGATCTGGAACATAAGGCGCTTCTGGCCTTGTCAGACGAGCGTGTGCGCACGCAGGTATCGGCAGCATACGATGCGATCTTTGTGGATGAATATCAGGATGTGTCTGCTATTCAGGAAGCGATCGTACGCTGTATTCATAATGACAATAACCGGTTATTCATGGTCGGTGATGTAAAACAGAGCATTTACCGTTTCCGTCTCGCGGATCCGAGCCTGTTTCTTGCAAAATATAATGAATTCGAGGAAAAAAGTGACGCGCCGGCACGTAAAATACTGCTCAGCAGCAATTTCCGAAGCCGCGGGAACGTCCTGGCGGCTGTAAACTGCGTATTTACGCGTGCCATGCGCCGCGGCGCCACAGAAATCGATTATGATGAAGCGGCACAGCTGCGCGCAGGCATTCCCACAGAAGGCGATCCGCCTGTTGAACTGCATCTGATCAGCGAGTCCGCGGATGAAGAGGATGAGAAAGACGAAGAAGACACCCGTAAAGGCTGGATGTATGAAGCACAGCTGGCCGCGCAGCGGATTCTTGCGCTGATCGGCACACCGATACGAAGTAAGGAAGGCGTGCGCCCGCTGCGTTACCGTGACTGTGTGATCCTGCTGCGCAATGCTTCCGGAAGGGCGGGACAGATCGCAAAGATCCTTGCCAATGAAGGCGTTCCTGCCTACAGTGATGCGGATGCCCAGTTCTTTGAACTGCCTGAAGTGCGGGATATGCTCAATTTGCTGCGCGTGGTGGATAATCCTTACCAGGATGTTCCGCTGATGGCGACGCTTCGGTGCCCGTATTTCGGTTTTTCCAGTGAACGCCTGGCAAATATCCGGCTGAAAGATGAAACGCTCAGTAAACCGTTCTGGCAGGTGTTCTTTGAGCTGCGTGAAAGCGATCCTGAGATAGCCGCCGTATGCGAAAAGCTTGATCTGTGGCGTTTCTGGTCCGATCACATGAGCGTCGAGGAACTGATCTGGCATATTCTGTATGATACAGGGCTCTATGCCCGTGCAGGTGCGCTCCGCGACGGTTCAATGCGTCAGGCAAACCTCCGACTGCTTTGTGAACGTGCACAGGCGCCGGGCGTACGGTATTCGCTGCATGATTTCCTGCTTTACGGTGAAACGGCACGGCAGATGGGTGATTCGCTCTCTGCGCATGAGCTGAGCGAAAACGATGATGTCGTACGTATCATGACAATCCATAAGTCAAAAGGGCTTGAATTCCCTGTCGTGATCCTGATGGAGATGGCGCGGGTGTTCAGAATGCCCGGTGAAAGTGAGCTTCTGCGGTGTGATGCTGCGTGCGGCCTGGCACTTAAGCGCCGTGATGTTGAAGAGCGCATCACGGGACATACGATCTGCGGAAAAGCCCTGGAATACAAGCGGCGCCGTGAGATCTGCGCCGAAGAAGCACGGCTTCTGTATGTAGCTATGACCAGAGCCCAGGAAAGGCTGATCCTGATGGCATCTCCAAAGTCTTTGACTGCAGCTCGAAGCGTCTGGGAACTGCCTGAAGGCGATTACGCTGCAGGCTGTGCACGCTGCATGCTGGACTGGGTCGGCCAGGCATTAAAAGAGCCTTTGCTGATTGGTCAGGATGGCCTGTATACAGCGCCTAACGGCAGTCAGTGGATTCTGCAGACTCATAGTGCAGGTTCTTTTGCCCAGCAGCTGCCGCAGGAAGCGGTTATTGCACCACCGCCGATGGGCGATGCTCCGGAGAATGATCTGTTCTTTGCACCGGAACAGCCCAAACGCCGTTTCTTTAAGCTTAGCGTGACTTCTATTCTCCGCGGTGCTGCCCTGCAGATCGATGAAGAAGAAACGGTAGAGACAAAGCGGCATGCGCTGAATCTGGACACATTACCGCCCAGAGAGCCTGCATACAAGCGCGCAGATCAGTCAAAAGCAGCAAAGCGCGGAACAGCTACGCATAAGGCACTGTCGATGCTTGATTTTTTCCGCCCCGTAGAACCACAGCTCGAAGAAATGCTTAACCTCGGTATTCTGTCTGAGGAAGACAAAGAACTGATACGCCCGCGCGATCTGAAGAGCTTCGTGGATTCATCGCTCGGGAAACGTGTCCGCAGTTCAAAGGATGTCCGCCGGGAATGGGGATTCAGATTGTTGGATGGCGAACTAATTGTACAGGGCATTATTGATCTGTGCTTTGTGGAAAATGGCCAATGGGTACTGGTAGACTATAAAACAGACAGATGTGCTGCAGCAGAACTGCCGGGCAAGTATGGTGAACAGATACGCTGGTATGCCCGTGCTTTGCGGGAAATTACGGAATATCCTGTAGCTGAATGCTGGCTGTATGGCCTTTATGAAGGAGCAGCGGTACCGGTTAGTGTTATGTAGAACACTCCGACCGTTTGCGTTTGCAGTATATGATAAGCAAAATCCGCAGAGATTGTTTGATGTCAAACGTATGAAGTAGGTGCTCGTG
>JAFZPO010000052.1 GCA_017550305.1 Clostridia bacterium | reverse complement strand
GATGAGGCCAAAGAAAAATATAGATCAGTGCTGCCGCGCAGATCACAGCGGCAAGGATCCCGATAATACTCCGCTTTTTCATACGGCTGACATCCTTTCACATACCCGACATTAAACCCTCTATTCCTCCGGAGGAAGTTCATGATCCCAGAAGCCCAATTCCTTCAGGCGCTTCTGTTCCGCGTACCACATCTTATACGTGTACTTATCGTACGCGTCCGTTCCCGGTTCGAGGCCTGCTTCTTCCGGTCCCGGCGTGTAGCTCGAAACCAGAATCTCCGGCTTGTATTCCCCGGTAGCGGCGTCTGTCTTCCGCTCAAGGAAATAATCGTACCCCCTGTAATCTTCCATCCCGACTCTGTCGACGGCGCTGAACGTCACGACAGAATCCATACGGTGGATCTCGTCGATCTCAATGCCGTGACCCATATCTCCGTGGAGGAACACGTCTTCCGAACCGTCCTCCTTGATCTCGATGATCGTATCGCCGCCGAAAAGCCGGAACTCGGAATAGACCGGTGCCTTGGGGGAGAACGTCAGGATGACGGGGCCCGAAGAAACCGGGCCATAACGCAGGAAGATCATCTGGGCGACCGGACGGGCGCTCAGCTGCTGCAACGTGCCGGCCGGGATGCGATACATGCCCGGCGAAGCATTAGGCTGCTCCAAGGTTTCTCCCTGCATGCGATAGACCCCTGCCATGCCGCAATAGTAGCCGAAGCTGCGGCCGTCACCGCTGTCGTATCGCTGCAGGAGCGCGTGGATCTGTGTGCGGTCGTCATACCGCGACTCGACCCTTTCCGCCTCATAGCGAACGATCAGGTTCAGATCCGTTCCGTATTGTGCAACGATCGATTTCTCTCCTTCGTTCCAGGCAAACAGGAAACCGCTGTGAGCCGCGATGAACGCCGCATCAGCGGGCTTTCCCTCGAACTTGCCGATCAGGCATTCCTCGCTGCCCTTCTTCGGCAGAGCCAGCGCATTGCAGTTGCAGAGCACCGCAGAAGAGCGGTAGAACGGTCCGCCTACGAACAACCTGTCGTTGAAACCGATCTCACTTGCGAACAGATAGGATTCGTTCCAGTTGAAATCAGTTCCCTGTTCATAGCCGAGGGCGAGCAGCAGATAAGTCAAATATTGACTTTCTGTGACCGGGTCGTGCGCACCGAAGCGGTCGGCCGCAACTCCAGCCGTGAAATCGTTCTCATAAGCGTAGCCAACGAAAGGTTTCGCCCATTCGTCCACGTCGGTGAACGGAGTAGTCCACGTACCGGCCATGGCTTCATCCGCCTTGCCGAGAAGGTTGACGAAGAGGGTCATAGCTTCCTGACGGTTCAACTGTCGGTCCAGACTGTAGATCGGGATGCCGTCCGCATTTGTCCCCGTTCCGGCGAACAGTCCGAGTTTATAAAGGACGTCCGCGGCGGCAGTTGCTTGCTCGTCCACAGCATAAACGCAGGCTGCGGAGAAAACAATCAGCAGAAAAGTGATGACCACTGTTAATATTCTGTGCTTTTTCATTGCATCAATTCTCCTTTCATTCCCTTAGCTTTAGTCTATCAAATCACTTTCAGATATCAATTACAGGACTGTTACAGATGCTTTATGCTCATATCTCCTGTCTACAAAATACTTGCCCTTCACTACTCCGCAAGCAGTGCAAAGATGGACGACTTTGCTAATTTGCAAGCAGTGCATAGTCGTAGCACTTTGCGTTTTTTGCGAAATACCCTACCAGGAACTTTCGCAAAAAGCTTGTTGGGAACGAATCCCAAACCCAGAAGAACGCACTTCGTGCGGCTACGCGTTTTTATAAAACGCTGATCTAGAGCCAATTCTCTGTTTAAAGAGGACGCCAAGAGATCGATGAATCATTTCGATGAAACGGAGAAATACCGAGAGCCTCATAACAGGCATTTATACGTTCCTCTGCCTCCTCCATGCTGCACAAATCGATTCCGGCAAATTCATACCATTTACGGAAATCGCCTATTACTTCTACAGACGGTTCCTCTCCATTCATCATTACAGAAAAAGCATAGAAAGGCTGTGTCGACCAATCCCCTTCCGGGCTTACTAAATAGTACACGTGAAGGGTATAGGGACCGTCTGCGTTCAACAGGTCCATATCATTAGGGTATCCATCCGGCAAATCCGACGGATCTGCAAAAAGATATACCATCGGAATACATGGCTGTGACAGACCGGGAATCACGATCTCTTGATAAATGCTAATTCTCTTCCCTCCATAAGGGCCTAGCTCTGTACTGATGATACCGCCATCTATCTCTGTTTCCTTCCCATCATTATAATAAGACCGCTCTTTATAAAAGCCATACGAATTGACCTCCGTCAGGTAATTCCAATTTGTCACTTCCCGCAACACTCCATTGGATTCCTTTAAAATGCAATGCTCCGTAAAAAAGCTCAGCCCATCACTAAAACAAAAGCGTAGCGCCAGTTCTGGCTCGTCATCCCCCATACAATCGATCAAAGCATAATTAATATCAGGATCTGTTTCCGCCAAAGGATTGTAACTGGTCTGTTCAGCCAGGTAATCTTGCCATCCTTTCATCAGCTCCTGCAGTGTATATGGTTTACGATACTTTTGCAGTGGCAAAACGCTTGCACGTTCCAACAAAGCCTCTCCATCAAGGAATCGCTGATAAATGCTTGACTCATTCAACGCATCCATCGCTTCCTGATGAATATCATGAAGCAGTCCCTGCTCTTTGGCATCTTTAAAGTTCATGTCTGCGGGTCCGACAAAATACCCGAAAGGCGGGAAAAGATATAATTTGTACTCCTCTGATAAGTAACCCTGATATCGGCCGCCCTGTCCTGCACTGATGAAATTGCCGGTATTCTTATAGAAAAGCGCAAACCCTGCGTCACTTTGGGCATAAATAAACTTTGCGTGGTCGTATTTATCATATACGTTAAAAACCTGCAGATTTTTTGTTCCGTAGTTAAACGACTGCAGATGCTTTTCTGCAAGTTCAATATCCTGTTGTGTAATTTCTTCCCGGAAAGATCGATCCCATGCAAAGTAGCCG
>JAFZPO010000051.1 GCA_017550305.1 Clostridia bacterium | reverse complement strand
TCGATCGCCTGCGGCAACCGCATCCAGGCTGTGCTGGAGATCCCGGCCGGAGAAACGGTTGCCGGTGACACAGCGCCGGGCGACACTTCTTATCGCGTGGAGTTCCGCGGAGCGGGGCTCCGGTATGCCGGCGCGGGCGGCGAGGCACTGAGCGGCGTTGATCTGCGTGTGCGTCCCGGCGAGACTGTCGGCGTTATCGGCGGTACCGGCAGCGGTAAGTCCACACTGGTGCAGATGATTCCACGCTTCTATGAAGCGACCGAGGGACAGGTACTGGTGAACGGAAAGGACGTGCGTTCATACACGCCTGAAGAACTGCGGCAGCGTATCGGCATTGTGCCGCAGAAAGCAATGCTGTTCAAAGGTACGATCCGCGAGAACCTGCTCTGGGGCAACGCGGATGCGACGGATGAAGAGCTGTTGCGTGCCGCGGAGCTTGCGCAGGCCAATGATGTGCTTGCTGCCAAAGGCGGGCTCGACGGCAAGATCGAGCAGAACGGACGCAATCTGTCGGGTGGTCAGCGGCAGCGCCTGACCATTGCCCGCGCACTCGTGCGCAAACCGGAGATACTGATCCTGGATGACAGTTCATCGGCACTGGACTTCGCAACAGATGCCGCGCTCCGGCGTGCGCTGCGTGAGCTTGAAGGCGGTCCGACCGTTTTCCTGGTCTCCCAGCGTACTTCTTCCATTCAGCATGCAGACCAGATCGTCGTGCTGGATGAGGGCACTGTTGCAGGCATCGGCACTCATGACGAACTGCTGAAAGACTGCGCTGTCTACCGCGAGATCTATGAATCCCAGTTCAGGAAGGAGGCGGCGCAGGCATGAGCAAATCCCGTGAAAAAGCGGAACGCGGAACGCTTAAGAAAGTGCTCCGGCTTATCAGGCCCTATCGCCTGCTGGTGGCGCTCTCCATTCTGTGCAGTGCTGTGACGGTAGCGCTGACCCTGTATGTGCCGGTCCTGATTGGCCGGACCATTGACCTGATCATTGGCCCGGGCCAGGTCGACATGCCGGGAATCATGCGCCTGCTGCTGCGTATCGGCTGGATCATTGTCGTAACGGCAGCCGTGCAGTGGGTCGTGAACACGATCAATAACCGCATTACTTACCAGGTGGTCCGTGATGTGCGCGATTCGGCCTTCCGGCATCTGCAGATCCTGCCGCTTCGTTATATCGATGCGCACCCGGTAGGCGGAATCGTCAGCCGCATCATTGCCGATGTCGATCAGTTCGCCGACGGCCTGCTGATGGGATTCACACAGCTGTTTACCGGCGTGGTGACGATCCTGGGCACACTGATCTTTATGATCTCCATCCGCCCGGGCATTGCCGCAGTGGTAGTGCTCCTGACCCCGCTCAGCTTTGTCGTGGCGCGGTTTATCGCAACACATACCTACAGCTATTTCAGGCAGCAGAGTGAGACGCGCGGTGAACAGACGGCATTCATTGATGAAATGCTGGGCGGCCAGAAAGTCGTTAAGGCTTTCGGGCAGGAGCAGGAGTGCATAGAGCGCTTTGATGAGATCAACGGCAGGCTGGCCAAGTGCTCGCTGAAAGCGATCTTCTATTCATCACTGACCAATCCCTGCACGCGCTTTGTCAACAATGTTGTATACGCGGGCGTAGCGCTGAGCGGCGCACTGCTCTGTGTCGCCACTGCCGGAGCAGCAGCACCTTTTACTGTGGGCAGTCTGTCCGCTCTGCTGTCCTATGCGAACCAGTATACCAAGCCGTTTAACGAGATCAGCGGTGTCGTGACAGAACTGCAGAATGCGCTTGCATGTGCTTCCCGTGTCTTCAAACTGATTGCCGAGCCCGCACAAATGCCGGACGATAATGACGCGCGCGTGCTGGAAGAGGCGGAAGGCACTGTCAGGCTGCAGGATGTCGCCTTCTCATATACACAGGACCGCAAACTGATCGAAGACCTGAACTTGGATGTACATCCCGGCCAGCGTGTGGCGATCGTAGGCCCGACCGGCTGCGGAAAGACGACACTGATCAACCTGCTCATGCGCTTCTATGATGTGGACAGGGGCAGTATTTCCGTGGAGGGCACGGATATCCGGCACATCACACGCCGCAGCCTGCGCGCGAACTACGGCATGGTGCTGCAGGAGACCTGGCTCAAGGCCGGTACAGTACGTGAGAACCTGATCATGGGCAAGCCGGACGCGACGGATGACGAGATCATTGCCGCAGCAAAGGCAGCGCATGCGCACGGGTTTATCAAACGCCTGCCCCAGGGATATGATACAGTGATCGGCGAGGACGGCGGAAGCCTGTCACAGGGCCAGAAACAGCTTCTGTGCATTGCAAGGATCATGCTCTGCCTGCCGCCGATGCTGATCCTGGACGAAGCGACTTCGTCCATCGACACACGTACTGAGATCCGGATTCAGCAGGCCTTTGATGCCATGATGGCGGGACGTACGACATTTGTCGTGGCGCACCGCCTGAGCACGATCCGCGAGGCGGATGTGATCCTGGTCATGCGTGATGGACATATCGTAGAAATGGGCAACCATGAGGAACTGCTGAAGAAAAACGGATTTTACGCGAAACTGTACAACAGTCAGTTTGCCGCGTAAGGAGGTGACAAAATGGATCAGGAATACTTCATTGCGTTTGATGTCGGCGGGACGAAAACGGATGCCGTACTGTTTACCCGGGACGGCGAGATCATCCGGCATGTGATCACACCCGGAGCCAACCCGCTGGATGTCGGGTTTGATGAAGCCTGCGGACGCTATCTGCATGCGGTGAAAGCATTGCGCGAGGGACTGGATATGCCCATCCGCTGTCTGTACGGCGCAGTTGCCTGCCTGGAGTATTTCAAGACACGTGCAACCGACTTCATGAAACAGCATGTGCCCGAAGCAGTCGTACGTCTGGAGTCGGACGGTAACTGCCTGATCTCGGCCATGATCGGACATCAGGACGGAGCCTGCATGATCTGCGGTACCGGTTCGTCGCTCTGTTTCCGCCAAGGGGAAGCCTACGGACATATCGGAGGCTGGGGATACCTGGTAGACAGCTGCGGAAGCGGGTTTGTACTGGGCAAGAAAGCACTGCTGGCCATTGCGCGTGCCGAGGACGGACGTGATGGACCCACGCTCATGAGCAAACTGTTCGAGGAGCGCTACGGCGAGAGCATGAACGCGCATTATGAAAAGATCTATGAAGGTGGCCGGCCGTATATTGCGTCTATGGCGTTCCTTGTGTTTGAGGCCAGACGCGCAGGCGACCGCGCAGCGGGCAAGATCTTTGATGAATGTATAGCTGATCTCTCTGAACTGGTCTGGACCGGATACCGCCGTTTTGGCGGCGCATACCAGCTGATTCTGAACGGCGGGGTGTTCCATCATTATCCTGAGTACGTGCAGGCGCTGCGT
>JAFZPO010000050.1 GCA_017550305.1 Clostridia bacterium | reverse complement strand
GCTTGCCGCTGACGAGATCATCACCTCCAGTTCCACTGCGCCCTGCATGCGCGCATGCCGCGTGGACGGAAAGGAAGCTGGCATGAAGCGCGAAGACCTGTACAATGCCCTTCACGATGCCGTATTCCGGGAATACTATGCCGAAACAGGCGGGGATAACCCGTAAAAAATAGAACAGGAGGCAACACTATGAAGCTCTTTCTCTCTGCCGACATCGAAGGCACCACAGGCATTACCCTCTGGGACGAAACCGAAAACGGGCATCCCCGTTACGCTTATTTCCAACAGCAGATGACCAAAGAAGTGGCCGCTGCCTGCCAGGGCGCCATTGACGCGGGCTGCGATGATATTCTCATCAAGGATGCCCATGACAGCGCTTGCAATCTGATCCCCGAGATGCTTCCGGAAGAGATCCGCATTTTCCGCGGCTGGGGCAGCGATATCATGAGTATGATGGCAGGGCTCGAGAGCGATTATGACGGCGTGTTCTTCACCGGTTATCATTCCGGGGCGGGCATGGATACCAATCCCCTTTCGCACACCATGAACGGCCGCAACAATTTCGTGAAGATCAACGGCATCATCGCGCCGGAGCTGATGATCAACAGTCTCACCGCCGCGTATTTCGGCGTGCCGGTGCGCCTTGTGACCGGTGACAAGGGTCTCTGCGACTGGATGCATGCCATGAACCCCAACATCGAGACCGTTGCGGTCAGTGAAGGCCGCGGCCGCGGGTCCATCTCCATCCATCCCAACAAGGCCCTGAAGCTGATCAGGGAAGCCGCCTGCCGCGCCATGCAGAAGCCCGCCGCAAACTGCATGTTCCCGATGCCGGAGCATTTCAAGGTCGAGATCTCGTTCAAGGATCACTTCCGTGCCAAGCAGGCCGCCTACCCAGGCGTCCGCCAGACCGGTGCCGCTTCCATCGAATACGAAGCCGATGACTGGATGGAAGTCCTGCGCATGATCAATTACGTGCTGTAACCCAGCATCTGCCAGAATACTGACCACAAAAAATACGCGGCCGGCAGTTCCGGACCGCGCAGTTGAGGAGCGTTCTATGAAAGCAAAAGGATGGATCATTATCGGGATCGTCGCCGTACTGCTGATCTCCGGCGTAGTCATCTACTGGCGGAACAATATCGGGAACCGTCAGCTGATGGATATGAATTATCATTTCGACCGCGCGATCGTCAGGCTCCCGAACGGAGAAGTCGTCGAGGGCAAGCTGACATCATGGCTGGACTTCAGCGACTCCGATGTCGTCCAGGTCAAGATCGACGGGAAAACCTACCTGACCAGCTACGTGAACGTCTGCCTGATAGACGACTAAAACCGTCTCCGGCCTATCCGCTGTAAAAACGGGAAAATTCACTAAAATACCGAAAAACTGCCGAAAAACCGGCAGTTGCAACCGCCGGTTGCGGAAGTTCAAGCCCCGATTGATAGCCTGCTACGGCTTTATCGGCTATTCTGGGTTTGCCCGAAAGGGACAAAACCAAGGAGGAACATCCAATGATCTTTGCGGACAAATTGATCGATCTCAGAAAGAAGAACGGCTGGTCTCAGGAAGAGCTGGCAGAGAAGCTGAACGTCAGCCGTCAGGCTGTTTCAAAGTGGGAAAGCGCGCAGTCGGTTCCGGACATGGGCCGGATCATCCAGCTGTCGGAGCTGTTCGGTGTCAGTACCGATTACCTGCTCAAGGATAATATGGAACTGGCCGAGCAGGCTCAGGAAGCCACCCCGGATACCCAGACCCGTACCATCGGACTCGAGGAAGCAAATGCTTTCCTGGCTGTCAAGGAACAGAATTCCAGGCATGTAGCGCTCGGCGTCATGCTCTGCATCCTCTCCCCCGTCGCACTGATCCTGCTGGGCGGTGCCCGGGAATACGGCCTGATCAGCTGGTCCGAAAATGCCGCGGGCGGTGTAGGTTTGCTCATTCTCATGCTGATGATCGTTTCGGCAGTCGGCCTTTTTGTGACATCCGGCATGAGGGTCTCGCGCTTTGAATACCTGGAGAAGGAACCCGTTGAAACACTGTACGGCGTGACAGGCATGGTCCGCGAACGGAAAGAGAAGTTCCAGAGTATCCATACCCGGTACCTTCTCATCGGGATCATGCTCTGTGTCGCGTCCTCGATCCCGCTGTTTGCCAGCATGATCTTTGAGGAAAAGTCTTTCCTGACCGTCGTGGGCATCGCGGCCATCCTCATTCTGGCAGCGATCGGCGTCCTGCTGATCGTACGTGTATCCATCATCTGGGGAAGCTATCAGATGCTTCTTGAGGAAGAGGATTACACGCGTGAGAACAAGGAAAACAACAAGCGCTACGGTTTCATCGGCGGTATCTACTGGTGCCTGATCACCGCCGGATACCTGGCATGGAGCTTTATCGGAAATGCCTGGGATAAGTCCTGGATTATCTGGCCGGTCGCCGGTGTCGCTTTCGGTGCCGTGGTGGGAATCGCTAAGGCACTTAGAAAGCGCTGATAGTCTGCCCTGAAACAACTCCGCCGCATTCTTACAGTGATGCAAGAATGCGGCGGCTGCAGTTTTGGAAACTCTTATTGTCTCCGGATCCATTCAACGGACTTCCTGATCCCATCAAGCATGTGCGACGGGCTGTAATCATACATTTCCACAATAAGCGGCCACTCTCCCGCCATGGACAGGATCTCTGCGATCCTGATCATTCCCTGCCCGACAGGAGCCGGATAGCGGAAAGTACCGTCAAGGATCATTATTGAAGCATCGTCAGGATTTTCCTTAGTCAGCCGCCTGTCCTTCAGATGCATGGCGCCTGTCCTGTCCCGGAATTGTCTGAACGCCTCGACCTCATCCTCCCCATGCATGATCCAGTTCCCGGTATCAAAGCAGCACATGAGTCCCGGGATCCGGTCCATGAACTTCTGCAGTCCGGCTGCATTGTTGTAGGGGGACTCAGCATCATCCAGGTCCTCCATATAGACGCGGATGCCCTTTTCTCTCCCATAGCTGACCGCGTCCTGCATTCCTGTGATCAGCGTTTCAATATCATTACCGTCGCATACGGGTACGATCAGGACATGGTCTGTTCCCAGGCCGGCCGCCCGGTCGATTACATCGCGGGCTTCTTTCCCTTCTTTACTGAAACTGATCCATGCATGCAGCCCGGTGATTTCCACGCCCGTCTTTGCAAGCACTTCAGCGATCTCATCCGCATACTGCAGCGTGCTTGCATAGCTTATGTAGATCCCCTGAAGGCCGGCGGTGCAGAGTGCGGAGACCGCTTCTGTCATGGGGATACCGTCATGGGTGGCGCCTGTCCTGATGTTTTCGTAAAAGGCAGAGATCCTTTTTGCGTTCGCCATAAGTTTTCTCCAATTCACTGCGGATTCCATTACAAATTGCTTATCACACTGCCGGACATCTCAGAACCCCGCGCTCCATCATACTGTTCCATACTGATAGCCGTCAGGAATACGGATATATGCGCGAATATGCCCGTCAGCAGGACGTTCGATGACCCCCGACCTGTTGTCAATATTCCCTTCCGCGGCGAGGATCGTATCCCCTCTGTTCTCAATGACGATCCCGATATGATCATGCTCCCGGTTTTCAAAAACACGGTCATAGAGAACAATGTCACCCGCTTCTGGGATAAAGCCTTTACTGCCCTTATGATACACGATCCGCGGATCGCCTATAGCAAATTCCTCCCAGGCAAGACAGCCTGCCAGGTTGCAGGATCTGCTTTCTTTCGGGCGGATCGGGATCTCAAAGCCCGCTTCCCTGCAGCAATAATAGACGAAAGCCGCACACCAGAGCCCATCGGCCTCTTCAAGCGTCCATTTGGGAAACAGCTGGATGATCGGCTCAAGATTCGATACTTCCCCTTTTGCAAACCCATGGAAAGGAGTATGCGCCATCGTCTCCGCAACAGCTGCCAGCCGTTCTCGCGTTGTCTTTCCCATAATGCCTCCAACAATCAGGCCTGATAATACCACAAGGACGCCGTTTTACAGTGCGTCTTTCGGACAGTTCTTCACGCATTCCATACAGAGAATGCATTCCGTACCGTTTTTCCGTGACCGGGAATTGTCTGTGACATCGACGTCCATCGGACAGACGCGCCGGCATTTTCCGCATGATACGCACTTGCTTTTGTCGCATTTTATCCGAAGCAGTGAGAAACAGCTCATCGGTTTCATGAATACGGTTATCGGGCAGATGTACTTGCAGAAAGCACGGTTATCCTTGAAAGCATATGCCAGTATGATCCCTGCACAGTAGTACAGGACATTGCCGGCGATAAACGCCCAGAACATGATGCGTTCAATGCTTTCGGCCTTAGCAAGGAACAGCAGTGCCACAAAGATGAGCGAACCGGCAAACGTCACATATCTGATCCATCCGAGCTTCCTTCTCGGCTGCTGCGGGGTCTTATACGGGAGGAAATCCAGCACCATCGCGGTCCAGCAGGCATAGCCGCACCAGCCCCTGCCGAACAGGAGCGGTCCGAATATCTTCGCGACCGCGTAATGGATGGTCGCCGCTTCGAAAACACCTGTAAAGAGATAATACCAGAATCACTCTATCTGCATGTTCTCCCTGCTGATCAGGCCGAGATATATGAGCATATACAGCCCGACGAGGAGCTGCACGATCCTCCTTGCATGCTTATACTTCCTGATATACAGGAAGATCCCGGCAGACAACGCAAGGCCGATATAGCTGAAATTGAACAGATAGAACAGGTT
>JAFZPO010000049.1 GCA_017550305.1 Clostridia bacterium | reverse complement strand
CTGGATCGCCCGTGACGATGCCGTTCAGGAAGCGGTAAACGGCAATGGGCCTTACCAGAACTGCAGTATCACTGGCTTTGACCACCGTATCTCCCTTTCCCGCGTCTGGAGCTGGCCATGGGAGAATTATGCTACGGCAACGGTGACGGAGAGCATTCCCGGAATAGACGGCCGCTCGGCCACAGGCTCAGTTCCCGCATGGCCGACTACGAAATATACGATCACGCTTTCAAAGGAAAGCGGGACATGGAAGATCCGCAATATCACGCTGCTGGAACGGGTATCGAATGAACAGTAACGGAATTATCCTCTCCCTTGCGCCGATGGCCGGCATCAGTGACTGGCCGATGCGCACGCTCTGCGCGGAGCAGGGATGCAATCATACGACGACTGAGATGGTCAGTGCCATAGGCCTGCTTACAGCACCGAAAGATCTTAACGTATATAAGTTCCTTCTGCATGTCGGCCCTGATGAGCCGGCGCCTTTTGTGCAGCTTTTCGGCCGTGATCCGGCCATTCTTGCCGATGCGGCTTCCTATCTGACTTCCCTGAACCGTTTTGCGGGGATCGATATCAATATGGGCTGCCCTGCGCCCAAGGTGACGTCCGGCGGGAACGGCAGCGCGCTGATGCGCGATCTCCCGCAGTGTGAAAAGATCATTAAGGCCGTACGCGGCGCTACCTCCCTTCCCCTCAGCATCAAGATGCGTCTGGGATGGGATGAGTCTTCCCGCTGCGCTGTCGAGCTGGCACAGATCGCGCAGGATTGCGGCGTGAACCTCCTGACCGTACACGGAAGGACACGCGTACAGCAGTATTCCGGACATGCGGACTGGGAATATGTTTCCAGAGTCAAGCGGGCCGTCAGGATCCCCGTCCTTGTGAACGGCGATGTCACGGACGCGCAGTCCGCCCGTGATGCACTCAGGATCAGCGGGTGTGACGGGATCGCGATCGGACGCGGCGCACTCGGCAATCCGTTTGTTTTCAAAGAGATTGATTCCGCCCTGAAGGGTCTACCCTATGAACCGCCGCGCCTTGAAGAAGTCATTGAGACAGCGCTTCGTCACAGCAGGACCATGATCGAATGGAAGGGCGAACGCAGCGCGGTCCTTGAGATGCGCAAGCACCTCTGCTGGTACATCCGCGGCCAGCGCGGCGCGGCCGCTTTCCGTACACGTATCACACATGCTTCCTCCTATAACGAGATTCGTGACCTGCTTGCTGAGTTACTTGACAACAGCAGCAAGCCTATAGAAACATCTCTATAATTACACATGATTTTTACACATACTCATTGACAATATACCCCATTCATGCTATTCTTTATCTGAAACCCGATTATTTTACTCGGATTTCTGAAAGGAGCTTAGCCTTGAAACTTTCAACCCGCGGAAAATATGCCCTGTATGCGATGGCATACCTGGCTCAGAAGGCAGCGGAAGGTCCGCAGCCGCTGCGCGCGATCGCGCAGGTCGGCAAGCTTCCGGACCAGTATCTGGAGCAGCTCCTGGGCTCGCTGCGCAAAGCCGGGCTGGTCGCAACGGTACGCGGCGCGCAGGGCGGATATCAGCTGGCGCATGAACCGTCTGAGATCACGGTCGGAAGTGTCCTCGATGCCACGGAAGGCCCATTGAACCTTTCCGACTGCACCGCCGAAGGCGACCCCTGCTGCCCCTACAGCGAGAACTGCTGCACGAGGCCGCTCCTCGAATATCTGACAGATAATATCAACAATCTTCTGCATGGCATTACACTGCAGGATATGATCACGGCGAAGGAGATGAATGAATTTGGACAGGATCTACATGGATAATGCCGCCACGACAGCGGTAAGTCCGATCGTTCTTGAGAAAATGCTTCCGTACTTTACGGAGATCTATGGCAACGCAAGCAGCATTCACGGCACGGGCCGTGAGGCGCGCAAGGCACTTGAGGATGCCCGCCGCCGTGTCGCAGCCGTACTGAACTGCAAGCCCAATGAGCTTTATTTCACGTCCGGCGGCAGCGAAAGCGACAACTGGGCGATCAAGGGCATTGCCTTTGCGAACCGCAAGCGCGGCAATCATATCATTACTTCTTCCATCGAGCATCACGCGGTCCTGCACACCTGCCAGTGGCTTGAAAAGCAGGGCTTTACCGTCACCTATCTGCCCGTGGATGAGTTCGGCCGTGTTTCCGTGAAGGATGTTGAAGCCGCTATCACCGATCAGACGATCCTGATCTCGGTCATGGCAGCCAACAACGAGATCGGTACTCTTCAGCCGATCAGGGAGATCGCCAAGGTCGCGAAACAGCACAAGGTCTACTTCCACACCGATGCCGTGCAGGCGATCGGCGCGATCCCGATCGATGTCCAGGAAATCGGCTGCGATATGCTCTCCCTCTCCGGGCACAAGTTCCACGGCCCCAAGGGCGTCGGTGCACTGTATATCCGTCAGGGGACGCGCATCGACCCGTTCATGCACGGCGGCGCCCAGGAACGCGGCAAGCGCGCTACGACTGAGAACATTCCCGGGATCATCGGCCTTGCTACTGCTATCGAACTGGCCACGGAGAACCTGGAAGAGAAATCGGCGCGCATCAGCTCGATGCGTGACCAGCTGATCGATCAGCTGACCGCACTCCCCTATGTGCGTCTGAACGGTCACCGCACGGAACGTCTCCCGAACAATGTCAATATCTCCGTACGTTTTGTGGAAGGCGAAGCACTGCTCCTGCGCCTTGACCTGGCCGGCATCGCCGCTTCCAGCGGCTCCGCCTGCACCAGCGGTTCCCTCGATCCTTCCCACGTACTGCTCGCTATCGGCCTGCCCCACGAAATCGCGCATGGCAGCCTGCGTCTCTCACTCTCCGACACCACCAAGCAGGAAGATATCGATTATGTCCTGTCCGTACTGCCCGGCATCATCGATGATCTCCGTGCCATGTCCCCGCTTTATCACGATTTTATGGAGGCGAACAAGTAATGTATTCCGAAAAGGTAATGGATCATTTCAGCAATCCGCGCAACGTAGGCGAGATCCCCGATGCTGACGGCGTCGGAACGGTCGGCAACGCCAAGTGCGGTGATATCATGCGCATGTATCTTAAGGTCGACGAAAACGGCGTTATCACCGATGTGAAGTTCAAGACCTTCGGCTGCGGTGCCGCGATCGCGACCAGTTCCATGGCGACCGAGATGGTCAAAGGCAAGACGCTCAAGGAAGCGCTGAAGCTGACCAATGCCGCTGTTGCCGAAGCCCTGGACGGTCTGCCGCCCGTCAAAATGCACTGCTCCCTGCTGGCTGAAGAAGCTGTCAAGGCAGCGGTTGAAGATTATATGAAAAAGCATCCCGAGGCCGTCATCGACTGACCGGCCCCGATCAGGAGGACTTCATGCCCGATATCCATGGCTCACTTGAAGGCATTCGAAACAGTCTGATCAACGAACTGAAAACACTATATGATTATCCTATCGGGAGCGACGAATACCTGCCCGTTGGTCTTGCTGACCTTCTTGGCAGGTATTCTGCTGTCCTGAACAGGGAGATTTCGGTATATATCACGCGTGACGGTGAGATCATCGATATCACCGTCGGCGATACTTCCAGCGTTCCCCTTTCCAGTTTCAGGCTCTCCCGCAGCGAGCGCAGGCTGTCCCGTGTCCGCTGCATTCATACACATCCCCGCGGCTCCGCGGAGCTCAGCGATGTGGATATCACCGCGCTCCGTTCACTGCTGCTGGACAGCATGTGCGCGCTCGGCGTGGACAACGACGGGAAGATCACCGGTGTCCAGGCCTCCTTCCTGCAGGAACGCGTCAGCGGCGTCCCGCGTCCGCTCATTACCCCAGTCTATCCCCTGAAGCGTATCCCGCAGCAGGACTGGATGGATGAGATCCTTCTTTCCGAAAAGCTCGTCCAGACCGGTGAAGACGTCCCCCAGGACAGCAAGCAGGAGCGCGCGCTGCTTGTCGGCATCGATTCGGAAGCGTCCCTTGATGAACTGACGGCTCTTGCCGAAAGCGCAGGCGCAGTCGTTGTCGGCCGCTCACTGCAGCGCAAGAGCAAGCCTGATTCCTTCTCTTTCGTCGGAAGCGGCAAGGCGGAAGAGCTCGCGCTTGACGCGCAGGCCCTCGAGGCGGATGTCGTTATCATGGACGACGACCTGACCGGCGCTCAGCTCAGGAATCTTGAGGATATCATCCATGTCAAGACGATCGACCGTACGGCGCTGATCCTGGACATCTTTGCGCAGCGTGCGCGCACTTCCGAGGGCAGACTGCAGGTCGAGCTCGCGCAGCTCCGTTATCAGTCCACCAGGCTGATCGGGCAGGGCCTGTCCCTGTCGCGTCTGGCCGGCGGTATCGGAACCCGCGGTCCCGGCGAAAGCAAGCTGGAGATCGACCGCCGCAGGATCCGCGAAAAGATCACAAGGCTCCGTCACGAGCTCAGCGAGCTCGAGGCGCAGCGTGCCATCCGCAGGCGTGCCAGGGAACGCAACGCGGTCCCCATCGTCGCGCTGGTCGGATATACCAATGTCGGTAAGTCTACTTTGCTGAACAGGCTCTCAGGTGCCGATGTCTATGTGGAGAACCGTCTGTTCGCGACCCTTGATGCGACTTCACGCCTGATCACTCTTCCTGACGGCGGCGAGTTCCTGCTGGTAGATACGGTCGGTTTCATCCGTAAGCTGCCTACCGAGCTGATCGAGGCGTTCCATTCCACGCTGGAAGAAGCAGCGCTCGCTGATGTCCTCCTGCTCGTAAGCGATGCTACGGCGTCCGATATGCTCGCTCAGCGCGAAGTCGTCTGCAGCGTACTGGACCAGCTCGGTGCCACAAAGCAGCCGCGTATCGATATTCTGAACAAGTGCGACGATTCCGTGCCTGAGGAATACCCGCAGATCCCGCACGCTGTGCGTGTTTCCGCAAAGACCGGCGAAGGCATGGATGACCTTCTTTCTGCCATCGCGGCAGAACTCAGGAACCGCGAACAGAAAGTCACGCTGCTCGTGCCTTTTGACCAGTATAATGTCATAGGCGAACTTCGTTCTTCCGGGCGTATCATTTCTGAAGAGCATAATGAAAACGGTACC
The DNA here is from genome assembly GCA_017550305.1 of Clostridia bacterium. Classification (GTDB taxonomy): domain Bacteria; phylum Bacillota; class Clostridia; order Christensenellales; family Aristaeellaceae; genus SFMI01. The sequence goes on along the minus strand of JAFZPO010000049.1, from coordinate 1,002 downwards.
CAGATCACGATCATGCTCGAACCTGCAGCCTACGGACGTCTCTCCCGCAGGTATCCCCAGCTGTTTGCTGCCGGAGGTGGAAACGCATGATCCGGCTGATCGCGCTTCTGACCGTGCTCCTCAGCATGTTTTCCGTCAATACGGCGAACATCGCAGAGCAGATGGCTCCCGACGGTTACCTGATGCTGGTCAACCGCCAGTACAGGCTTCCCGCCGCGTATGAACCGGAAGACCTGGTCAAGCCCAATGTCAGGCATACTTCCGGCTCGATCCTGATGCGCAAAGATGCCGCGAAAGCTCTTGAACTCCTTTTCGCTGCAGCCAAGGAAGAAGCCGGCCTGACGCTCTATGCGCATTCCGGATACCGCAGCTACAGCACACAGCAGGCTATCTTCCAGAGAAAGATCAATGAAGTAAAGAACATCGACAAAGCGCGCCTGCTCGTCGCGGACCCGGGCGCGAGTGAACACCAGCTAGGGCTTGCCATGGATGTCAAGGGGAGCCAGAACGGCAAACTGAATGCCGCTTTCGGGAAAACGAAGGAAGGCATCTGGCTCGCGGAAAATGCGTACCGTTTCGGCTTCATCATCCGTTATAAGGAAGAATGGACCGTGATCACAGGCTATGTGTATGAGCCCTGGCATATCCGCTATGTGGGAGTGGAGCATGCCGCGATCATTCATGAACTCGATATCCCGTTTGAAGAATACATTGAATCCCTCCGCCTGGTCTGTCTGGGCGGGAATACGGAGGAAAGCGCTATATGAGGAAAGCCTCTGCCGTATTGTTCCTTCTGCTGATCTTCACAATCCCTTTTTCAGCGTTGGCTGTCGATACTGATATACCGGACTGGGATTACCCTGTACCGGCTGTTATCCTGTACGATCCGAGCGGGTACCTCGTGCTCGCGAACCGTCAGCACCTGCTTGACAGCAGCTATACCCCGTACGACCTCGTTAAAGTGACCGCAAAGCATATCAGCGGCGATTTCGAACTCCGCCG
>JAFZPO010000048.1 GCA_017550305.1 Clostridia bacterium | reverse complement strand
GTCCAGATGGTCGATCTCATGGCACAGCGCACGCGCCAGCAGATCTTCACCGGTCAGTTCAAAATACTTTCCATGACGGTCCTGTGCACGCACGGTGACCTTCTGCGGGCGCACAACGTATCCGCGGCGGCCGGGCTTGCTCAGGCAGCCTTCAGGACCCGCCTGCTCGCCTTCGGCGCTGATGATCTCGGGATTGATCAGCTCGATCAGTCCGTGATCGTCCTGGATATCGATCACTACTGCGCGCCGGAGAATACCTATCTGCGGTGCAGCAAGGCCTACGCCTTCCGCCTTGTACATGGTGTCTGCCATATCACGCAGCAGCAGGTTCAGCCGCAGGTTGAACTTCTCCACCGGATGCGAAATCTTACGCAGTGTTTCATCTCCGAACTCCAGAATCTTTTTAACAGCCATAAAACGCTCCTTCAGGCCAAAGAGGCCGGATTGATTTCCAGTAATACGTCACAGGGCCAGCTCTGATCAGCCAGTTCCTGCATAAAAGAAATGATCTCGCGGCTGTCAGGATGCTCCAGCAGCTTGACCAGCACCTGCGCACGGCATAGTCCACGGAGGCGCTTGAGCGGTGCGTCATCCTGCCGCAGGAAAAGGATCCGCCGTTTCAGGTCCGGCCGTCCCAACCTCAGGTCATTCAGGCGTTCGAGCAGCTCACGGCTGACCTGCTCAGCAGTTTCCGCTTCCGGTGCCGCACAGAGCAGCCGCGCCAGCATTGTGAACGGCGGATACAGGCCGCTGCGCCTGCGTGAGAACTCCTGCCGGTAGAAAGCACGGTAGTCCTGCGCTGCCGCGGCGCGGATCGCATAGTGCTCGGGCAGATACGTCTGAATCACCACATGCCCCGCGTGCTGCGCGCGTCCGGCGCGTCCGGCTACCTGTGTGAGCAGCTGGAATGTCCTTTCAGGCGCACGGTAATCGGGCACGTTCAGTGTGGTATCCGCAAGTACTGCGCCTACGACCGTGACCTCGGGAAAATCAAGTCCCTTGGCGATCATCTGCGTGCCCACAAGCACCTGCGCCTGATGCTCACGGAAGGCCGTAAGCATATTCAGCAGGTCATCCTTACGTGCAGTCGTGTCCACATCCATACGCAGCACTCCCACGTCCGGCCACAGGCGGTGAATCTCCTGTTCCACCCGCTGTGTGCCGATCCCGCAGGTGCGGATGTATGCGCTTCCGCAACTCGGGCAGCGTTCGGGCATGGGAATCCTCGCGCCGCACCAGTGACAGCGCAGCGTGTGATCGCTCTCATGGAACGTCATGCTCACATCGCAGTTCTCGCAGCGGATCGCCTGTCCGCATGCACGACAGTTGACAAACTGCGCATACCCGCGGCGGTTCAGGAACAGCATTGCCTGGTGTCCAGCCCGGAAACAGTCCTCGAGCTGTTCGCCGAGCGTCTGCGAAAAGATACCTTTGTTTCCCAGCCGCAGTTCCTCGCGCATGTCGACAACGCTGACTTCAGGCAGCGGCCGGCTGTTGACACGGTGCGGCAACTCCAGCAGCGTATAATCACCGCGCTCCATGCGCGCAAACGTCAGAATGGAAGGTGTTGCGCTGGCCAGGATGAGTACGGCATTCTCGCGTTTTGCGCGGGACAGCGCGATCTCGCGCGCGTCATACTGCGGGAAATGCTCGCTCTGATAGCTCTGTTCGTGCTCTTCATCGACCACGATCAGTCCCAGCTGTTCTACAGGAGCGAATACGGCAGAGCGTGCGCCGATCACTACGCGCGCATCTCCGCGCCGGATGCGGCGCCATTCATCAAAGCGCTCGCCGGCAGACAGCCGCGAATGCAGCACTGCCGCCGTATCTCCGAAGCGCTGGCGGAACCATGTGACCATCTGCGGGGTCAGCACGATCTCGGGAACCAGTACGATCGCACCCTTGCCCTGCTGCAGGCATTCACGGACAGCGCGGATAAAGACCTCCGTCTTCCCGCTTCCCGTGACCCCATGAAGCAAAAACGCCCCGTTTCCGCAGGACAGCGCCGGCAGGAGTTCCTCCATAGCCTGCTGCTGTTCAGCGGTCAGGACGGGATCCGGGATCCGTTCCAGTTTATCAGGATACGGAGAGCGCAGCAGTTCGCGCTCTTCCAGGCGCACCAGGCCGCGGCGTTCGAGGTCGTTGAGTCCTGTACGCGCATCCGATACCAGTTCGGACAGTCCGGACACGGGATGTGTCTGTCCGTCCGACAGCAGCTGCAGCAGCAGCCTGCGCTTACGCGCACGTCCGCAGGAAGCGATCGCCGTTCCCAGCTCCATGCCCGAAACAGCAAGCGTCGCGACAGTCTCCGTTTTCACGCGTACTCGCGCACCGCGCATTTCCGCGGGAAGCATCAGGCGCAGCGCTTCCGCCAGCGGGCAATGTGTGCCGTGGGCGATCTCCTGCGCCAGTTCAACCAGGGGCGGCAGCAGCGCGGGATAATCCTCGAGCGGAGCGATCACGTTCTTGATGCGCTCCGGTGCGAGGCTGCACTCCGTTGTCAACCCCAGTACATAACCCTCTTTTTTTCCATTACCGAAGGGCACGCGCACCCGCATCCCGGGCAAAAGGCGCATGCCTTCCGGAATCCTGTAAGTATAAAGCTGATCGACCGCCGAATGGGCGATATCGACGATGATCTGCGCGTACGTCATACCCGGCGAAGTTCAAGCACGCGGTCAAGAATGGCATCTGCCAGCGCACGCTTGCTCATAAGGGGCAGTTCGGTCTGTCCCCCACGGGTGATCAGCATCGCGATATTGGTATCCACATCAAAGCCCGCACCCGGCTTCGTTACATCATTGGCAACAATCATATCCAGGTTCTTGCTGTCAAGCTTCTTCTGCGCGTTATCAGTCAGGTTTTCCGTTTCGGCGGCAAATCCGACCAGCGTCTGGCCTTCCCGCTTCATTTCTCCGACGGCACGCGCCACATCAGGCGTGGGCACAAGATTCAGCGTGAGTCCCTTGTCCCCCTTCTTTTTCATCTTCTGGGGAGCAACGGTCTCCGCCCTGTAGTCTGCAGGGGCGGCTGCCTGGATCACGATGTCCTGCTGCGGGGCAAGCTCCGTCATGCGCTCAAGCAGGTCTTCCGTGCTCTGTACACTGACCAGCGCAACCCCTCCGGGTACAGCAATCGAAACGGGTCCTGAGACCAGTGTTACCTGCGCACCACGCTTCTGCGCAGCCTCGGCAATTGCATAGCCCATCTTGCCGCTTGAGCGGTTCGTGATAAAACGCACGGGATCCAGTGGTTCACGTGTAGGTCCCGCGGTCACGAGCACATGCAGCCCCTCGAGATCATGCGGTGCAGAAATCAGTTCCACACAGCGGCTGACGATGTCCACAGGCTCGCTCATGCGTCCCGCTCCCACGTCACCGCAGGCCAGCAGTCCGCCTTCCGGGCCGATGGTCATCACGCCGCGCGCCTGCAGGATTCGCAGGTTCTCCTGCGTGGCCTCATTCGTCCACATTCCCGTGTTCATAGCCGGTGCAAGCAGCACAGGCGCCTTAGTGGCAAGCACTGTCGTTGACAGCATGTCATCGGCAATACCGTGCGCCATCTTGGCCATGATATTCGCCGTCGCCGGCGCGATCACAAACAGGTCGGCCTTCTTGGCCAGTGCCACATGTTCGACCTCCCAGCGCTCCGGGCGTTCAAAGGTATCATTCACGCAGGGATTATTGCTGAGAGTTTCAAAAGTCATGGGCGCAACAAACTGACAGGCGTTCTTCGTCATGATGACGAACACCTGTGCTCCCTGCTTGCGCAGGCGAGAGACGACATCGCAGCTCTTATACGCCGCGATTCCGCCTGTTACACCCAGTACGACCGTTTTTCCATCCAGCGCACCCATGGCGTCAGTTCTCCTCGTCCTCCAGATTGCGGTGATAGGTCAGCAGTCCGCGGTTGATCTCCTCAATGGCGATCGTTACCGGTTTCATATCCTTGGGATCGATCAGCGGCTGAGCGCCGGCCACCAGCTGGCGCGCACGCTTCGCGGTCTCGATCACCAGCGTATAACGGCAATCCACCTTCTTGGCAAGCTCCACGATTCCGGGCTTGTTTACAGACATGTTCGTTTCCTCCTAAGATTTATTCTTCTTCGACGGCAGGATAGTAGCGGGAGGAGCGGTGACGCTCCGCGCTGACCACACTGCGCAGGGCTGCACAGGCGGTCTCCAGGTCGTCGTTGACAATCAGGTACTGATAGCGGTCCTTGAGCGCGACTTCGCCGCGTGCATTGTTCAGACGGCGCTCGACGTCTTCCGGCTTTTCGGTATTGCGTCCTTCCAGACGGCGGCGCAGTTCTTTAAACGACGGAGGCAGAATGAACACGGAAACGCATTCAGGCATCTTTTCCATGACCTGCAGGGCTCCCTGCGGATCGATCTCAAGCCTAACGCTCTGTCCTGCTTCTAGCGCATCCACTACAGGCTGCCTGGGGGTTCCGTAGTAGTTCCCGTGTACGTAAGCATGCTCGAGGAATCCGTCTTCCTCCACCATGCGGCGGAAGGTCTCCTCGCTGACAAAATGGTACTCGCGGCCGTCCACCTCGCCCGGACGCGGAGCACGCGTCGTGCAGCTGACCGAGAAGATGATATCCTTATCTTCGTCCAGGCATTTGCTTACCGTGCCCTTGCCGACACCTGACGGGCCCGAGATCACCAGAAGCATCCCCTTGCGCTTTTCCTGCACAGTCCTCTCCCCCTTCGTATGACCTTTACTCCACATTCTGAATCTGCTCGCGCAGTTTTTCGATCTCAGCCTTCGCTTCCACGACCAGACGTGCGATCTCGCCGTCAAGCGCCTTGCTTCCGATGGTGTTTACTTCGCGGTTCATTTCCTGAGCCAGGAAATTCAGCTTGCTGCCACAGGGTTCGTTCCCGTCCATCAGCTGCCGTGCATGGCGGATATGCGCATCCAGTCGGCTCAGTTCCTCGTCGATCGCCGCACGGTCTGCAAAGATCGCGACTTCCTGTGCCAGGCGTTGCGGATCCGCCTCCCCCGCGCCCAGTTCGGCAATACGCTGTGTCAGGCGCTGTTGATAATCCTTAGGCACCTGCGGGGCACGGACGGCGATCCGGCTCCGAAGGTCTTCCAGGATGGATAAATGAGCTTCAAGATCCGCCTTCATTGCCGCGCCTTCGCGCAGGCGCATCTCTTCCACTTCACGCAGCGCTTCCGCCAGCGTATCGGCCAGAAGTGCGCCGACAGCCTCACGGTCCTCGGCATTTTCCGTCACAGTCAGCACATCCGGAAGCTGCGCGTACTGCCACAGCGGAACATCATTGGGGGCGCCGGTCGCCTCCGAAAGGGCGTCCATGGCGTCCCGGTATGCTGCTGCAAGCGCGGGATCGCATTCTACCTTCCGGGCATCCGCACGCGCATTGCGATATGTCACGAATACATCCGCGTGCCCGCGTGTCAGTGCAGAAGAAAGCTGCTTTTTGACCGCTTCCTCCGCAAAGC
>JAFZPO010000047.1 GCA_017550305.1 Clostridia bacterium | reverse complement strand
GTGGGCGAGACGCTGACGTTCACCGAGACCGGGTACGTGCATGCGGACTATGACGTAACCGCCGAATCCGAGACGGGCGATCTGAAGGTCGAAAAGGACGCCAAGTACGAGATCAAGAACAACTACACTCGCAAGACGGTTATTGTAAAGGTTGCTAAAGTAGTGACAGGAAACATAGGCGATAAGAATTATCGTTTCGGCTTTAGTGCAATGCTAGACGAGCCATTGAAGAATGACTATGAATTACCCGATGATCTCATAAGTAAGTATGATCTTCTGCTTAATGAAGAAAAAACGGTATTCACATTCAAACTAAAACATGGCGAAACGATTGAACTGCCAAACATGCCTGTAGGTGCTACTATAACCATTAAAGAAACAGATCTGCCTTACGATGGGTATAAGACCACTGCTGTCGCGAAAGCAGATTACAAACCGATTGACGAGGACACAGATCTGGGAGAATTGAACGATACCATTAAAGTAGCTATTGTTGAAACGACTGGTGTTGATGACAACATTGCAACATTCAACAACTACTACTTCGGGACCTCCACTTTGACCATCACCAAGACAGTGGTCGGCGTACCGATCGACACGCAGAAGCAGTTCCTGTTCACAGTAACACTGCTGGATGAGAACGGTAACCGACTGAAAGGGACTTACAGGTTCGACGGCGCTTGGGCTGGTACTGTCACCAACGGTTACGCCTGGTTCTACCTGAGGCACGGCCAGAGAGTCCGCATCTTCGACCTACCGATCGGTACGACCTGGATAGTGTCTGAGCAGTTCGATCCGGACTACTTCGTATCCAGAGCCGACAGGACTGGCGTTGTCACGAGAGGAGGCAGCACATCCAGATGGGTCAACAATAGTGAGGATATCCCGCTGGGCCTGGGCGATGTGTACATCAACGTAGGCGAATGCTTCGAATAAGGATCAACGACCCCGGCACACGGTTTTGCCGTATGCCGGGGGATAAGGACGGAGAGAAAGGATGATCACCATAATGAAGAGAATAATCGCTATGCTTCTTGCGCTCCTTCTGATGCTGACCTGCTTCGCTGTCATCGCCGAAGGAACCGAAGAAACCGAGGAGATCAAAGAAAAAGACCCGAAGTATGAAGAGCTGGTCGTGGCCAATCCGACCGCCATGCGCGGTGAGTTTTTTACAGAGATGTGGGGCAACTCCACCACCGATATCGACGTGCGCGTGCTGATCCACGGCTATAACCTGGTCACCTGGGATAACGCTATGGCCAAGTTCATACCTGACGCCATGGTCGTGGATTCCGTTGAGGCGACGGACCTGGCCAATGGCAACAGGTTGTACGCTTTTCACCTGAAGGATGACCTATACTACTGTGACGGAACGCAGATCACCGCATGGGACTATGCGTTTTCCATCCTGTTCACCATCTCTCCCGAGATCGTCGCGACCGGCGGAACGCCTGTGCACGAGGATTTCGTGGCGGGATATGAAGAGTACTTCAACGGGGAAGTCGACTATTATTCCGGCGTCCGCGTGCTGGACGATTTCACCATCCAGTTTGAGGTAACGAAGGATTATGTGCCCTTCTTCTATGAGTTCGGCCTGTTCTACATCACGCCCTGCCCGATCTACGAGATCGCTCCGGGCTGCGTTGTAAAGGATGACGGCCAGGGCATATATATCGCCAATGAAGACGAGACCATCGAGGAGCCCATCTTTACGTCCGAGCTGATCATGAAGACCGTGCTCGATCCCGAGACGGGCTACGCCTCTCACCCGAAGGCTGTCTGCGGTCCCTACATGCTGACCGGTTTTGACGGTGTGACCGCCACGTTTGAGATCAACCCCTACTTCAAGGGCGATGTGTCCCACAACGAAGTGCTGCCTACGATCCAGAGGCTCGTGTTCACGCTGGCTGACAACGAGAACATGATCGAGAAGCTGGAAAGCGGCGAGATCGGACTGCTGAACAAGGTGACCAAGGCCACCACGATCGATGCGGGCATCGAGCTGGTTGGCAGCGGCGAGTTCGCCATGGGCACGTATCCGCGCTCCGGCCTGAGCTTCATCGGCTTCTTCACCGAGAAGAATACTGTGGCAAGCCGCGCCGTACGTCAGGCGATCAGCTACTGCGTGGACAGAGACGTTCTGACCGAAGGCTATACCGGCAACTACGGCCTGCGTATGGACGGCTGGACCGGTCTGGCGCACTGGCCGTACCGCGTACTGAACGGCGTCATACCCTACCCCGTGGACGAGCCTGAAGATCCCAACAACGCTGCCCAGGTAGCCGAGTACGAAGAAGAAATGGCCAAATGGGAAGCCCTTTCCTATGAGAACGTCAGGGTCTATACCCTGGATGTGGAAAAGGCTATCAGCTTGCTGGTCGAGGACGGCTGGACCCTGAACCGGGAAGGCAAAGAGTTCGATCCTGAAAAGGACGATGTGCGCTGCAAGGAGATCGACGGCGAACTGGTCGCTCTGGACCTGAAGCTGTGGTATCCCGCCGGCAACCGCATGTCTGAGCTTATGGAAGAGAACTTCCTGCCGAACCTTGCCGAAGCCGGCATCAAGCTGACGATGGAAGGTCTGCCCATGGTGCAGATCCTGGGCACCTGGTATGACCAGGGCGAGCGCGAAGGCGACATGATCTATCTGGCCACGAACTTTGACGTCGTATGGGATCCGGCGGTGAACTTTGTAGAGGATCTGGGAGGCAATCATACCTGGAACTATACAAACGATTACGACGAACTGCTGTACCAGCGCGCGCTGGACATGCGCGAGACGGAGCCGGACGCTGTGCTCGAGTATATGCAGGAGTGGATACTGTTCCAGGAAGAGTTCATGGAAGAGGTGGCCATACTGCCCATCTATTCCAACATGTACTTTGACTTCTATACTATAGAGCTGCAGAATTACGACATTCCCTCGAACGTGACCTGGACTCAGGCGATCGTTCCCGCGATCTACGACGAATACGTCGAGCCCGAGCCCGAACTCCTCGAGGGCGACGAGGAAGAAGACTTCTTCGAAGACTGATCTCATAAACAACAAGACATTAAGCATTCCCCCTGACATATGCCCGGGGGAATGCGTGTACTATAAGGATCCTGTGACTTTCGGGCGAGTGAAGCGTGGGATCGCTCAGGCAGGAATCCGGCTGTTCGGGACAGCCAGGGACGATCCCGAGGCTGTCCCGAAGAAAGTGATAGACCCAAGGGTCGCAACATGATATAATGGACCGGTCGCGAAAGATGTGAGCGGTCCCTTTTATCCAAAAGATGCCAATAACGCATAAGAACGTGATATATGACAAATAAGGATCGGAAAAGCAGCGGTATCAGTATCAGGAACGTATATATCCTGATGCTTGCGATAGCGGTCGCGCTTTCCGTTCTCCTGATCGTAACTGCCGCGCGCACGAACACCCTTTACCTGCAGGCGGAGAACGACACAGACTATTATGTGCGCATCCAGCAGGACGCGTACGGAATGCAGCAGGGCTCGGACCAGCTGACGCAGGCGGTGTGCAGCTATGTCGCCACAGGGGACGCAGCCTATCTGCAGGCGTATTTTTACGAAGCGGAGGTCACCCGGCAGCGCGACCGCGCGCTGGAGAGCATCCGCAGCATGGCGACCGACAGCGAGGCGCTGGCGTCGCTTGAACAGGCCATGACGGAGTCCGTCGGCCTGATGGAGTATGAATATCATGCCATGCGGCTGGTGCTGGCTGCTTCCGGTGAGATGCCGGACGATTTGCCTTCTGTCCTGACCGAAGCGCCTCTTACAAAAGAAGAGCAGGCGCTGCCGGACGCGGAAAAGCTCGAGCTGGCGCAGGAACTGGTGTTTGGCGAAGAGTATCAGCAGGTCAAGGGAAGGATCGGAGATAGTGTAACGTTCTGCATAGAACGGCTGACGGAAATGGCACAGCAGCAGCGGGAGACCAGCGCGGCGCGGCTCGACAGGATGCGCACCGTGCAGATGGCGCTGATCGTGGCGCTTTTGCTGACCGCGGCGTCGACGATCATTCTGACAATGCTGCTGATCATCCATCCTCTTAAGCAGAACGTCAACAACGTGCGGGACGGCAGGCCCATGAGAGTTATGGGCGCTTTTGAAACGAGGTTCCTGGCTGAAAACTATAACCGGGTCTATGAGCAGACGCAGCAGCACCGTGAGCAGCTGACATATGAGGCGCTGCACGATCCGCTGACCGGGGCGTTCAACCGGAGGGCATACGACAATATGCTGGCGGAATGCGACGGAGCGGATACGGCGCTGATCCTGATCGACGTGGACCATTTCAAACAGATCAATGATACCTATGGGCACAGCGGAGGCGACGAGGTACTCAGGCGCGTGACGGAAGTCCTGAGCAGGCAGTTCCGTTCGGAAGACCGTGTGTGCCGTATCGGCGGTGACGAGTTTGCCGTAATCATGGTGCACGTCACCGGCGCGCTGACGGAGCTGGTCCGAAACAAGATGGCCCGCGTCGCAGAAATGCTGCGGCAGGGAGAACCGCCGGTGACCCTCAGCGTAGGTGTCGCCTTCGGGGACCGGGAGAAGCCGTCGGGCAACATCACGCATGATGCCGACGCCGCGCTGTATACAGTTAAGGAACGCGGCCGCAACGGCTGTGCCGTGTATGACGGGAATACCATGAGCGAACGGGGGGAATGAGACCATGCTTACAGTAGAAGCCCTGCGTGAGTGGGGCGCGGACGTGGACGAAGGGCTGAACCGCTGTATGAACAACGAGATGTTCTATCTGCGTATGGTGGGCATGCTGGAAAAGGATACGCAGACGGAGGAGCTTGAGCTTGCGCTGGCTCAGGGCGACCTGAAACAGGCGTTTGAGAAAGCGCATGCGCTCAAGGGCGTACTGGCGAATCTGGCGCTTAAGCCGGCGCTTAAACCGATCAGCGAGCTCACGGAGCTGCTGCGCGCATCCGCGCAGACTGACTACGGACCGCTGGTTGCGGAAGCGAAGCGGGAAATGACGGCGCTTAAAGCAATGATGAAACATGGATAGGCGGGCAAGATGATAGTAAGGGGATTAGTAAAGTATCGGCTATGGCTGATACTGCTTGTGATCGCGCTGGCTGCGGTCTGCATCTGGCTGACGGCGAGCGCGTCAGAAGTCGCGCTCTGGCCGCAGGAGCCGGGCAAGAACGTCAAGCGTGACGGCAACCTGAAGGTAGATATCGGCTATACCGACCAGGGCTATATACATGTCGCTTTGGCCGAGGCGGGCTCGAACACGTACAAGATGCGCGTAGCCGCGGGCGGCACCACGCTGACGTATAACCTGAACAACAAAGGGAATTTCGAGATAATCCCGCTGCAGCTGGGCGACGGCTATTATGAGATCACGCTGTATAAAAACGTGACCGGCAAAAAGTATTCTTCGGCGGGCAGGGTCACTTTCAGCGCATGGGCGAAGTCCAAGGACATATGCTTCCTGTATCCCAATCAGTATGTCAATTATACGATCGAGAGCGAGGCAGTGAAAAAGAGCGACGAGCTGTGCGCGGGCATGACAAGCAAACAGGCATATGACGCCATATGCAATTTTATGAAATCCTCCTTCGCGTATGACTTCGTCAAGGCAATGACGGTCAAGGCCGGAACGCTGCCCGACGTGGACGGCACATTCAAAAAGAAGATCGGCATCTGCCAGGACCTGTCAGCCGTTATGTGCTGTATGCTGCGCGCGCAGGGCATCCCGGCGCGCCTGACGATCGGGTATGCGGACAGCAGCTATCATGCCTGGGTGATCATCAAAAAGGACGGCAAGGAACTGTTTTTTGACCCGACCGCTGCCGTGAACGGCATCAGCAAGGTCAAGAAGTATTCGGCCGAGCGATATTACTAAAACCGATCGGACGCCGTACAGACGGGGCTTTCGCGCGGTAAAGCGCGGCCCCGGTTTATCGGATAGATCTCTGGCAAGGTTTGGTGAGGGGCAGGGACATTCCTTCACCGGGGAGTAATTTGAAAGGAGCGCCGGGCCGTCTACCCGGCACAATGCAGATGAAGAAGAAACAGGGAAACCGACTGAGCGCCGCGGAACTGAGTAATTTTTGCGGACAGGTGGCGCTGATCCTGGAAGCTGGACTTCCGCTGTATGACGGCATGGAAACCTTGGCGGGAGCGGACAGCTCCTCAGCCAACGCGGAGCTGTATCAGGCGGCGAGCCGCGGCGTGACCAATACCGGCTCGCTGTATGAGGCGTTGAAAGCAGACGGGCGCTGGCCCGACTACCTGGTGGAAATGGTAGGCATAGGCGAGCACTCCGGCCAGCTGGAAAAGGTCATGCGCGGCCTGGAAGCCTATTACGCGCGCGAGGAGCGCATCCGTTCCTCGATCTCCGGAGCGGTGACATATCCGCTCGTGCTGGGCGCCATGCTGGTAGTCATAGTGCTGATCCTGCTTTGGCGCGTTCTGCCTGTTTTCCGCCGCGTGCTGAGCAGTATGGGCGTAGCGGTGAGCGAGACGGGTCTGTCCATGATGCGCCTGGGCGCGGCTGTGGGCTGGATCGTCATGGTACTGGTGGCCATAGCGGTGATCGCCGTGCTGGTCGTCGCTGTGCTGCTGCGCACCAAACACCGCGCCAAGACGCTGGCTGCGGTGCAGCATCTGTTCCCTGCCGTGCAGCGTCTTAACAAAAAGCTTGCCGCTTCTCGCGTGGCGGGAGTGCTGTCCATGATGCTTTCAAGCGGATTTACTACCGACGAAGCGCTGAACATGACCGCTTCGGTAATGACCGACGCCGACGCGGCGCAGAAAGTGCGCGGCATTCGCCAGTCGCTGGAAGAGGGCGCGAGCTTTGCGGACGCCATCGACAAAGCGGACCTATTTGACGAGCTCCATGAGAGCATGATACGAATGGGCAGCGCTACGGGCCGCGAGGACCAGGTGCTGGGCAAGCTGGCCGGGCTCTACGAAGAGCAGGTCGAGGACGACATCACCCGCCTCATCTCCATTATCGAGCCTACGCTGGTGGCGATCCTGGCGATCGTTATCGGCGCTGTGCTGCTGTCCGTGATCCTGCCTATGGCGGGCATCCTGACGAGCCTGTGATCGACAGGAGCAGACTATGAACAAAAGAGACGTCATCAAGCTGGCGCTGATCGTCTGCATGATCATCGGCGCCGTGGCATTGTATAGCTGGATCTCAAATGTACAGGAATCCAACGAGACGGAGATAGTCCGCCGGGCGGTACGCGAGGCTGCGCTGACCTGCTATGCCGTTGAGGGTGCGTATCCGGACAGCGTCGAGTACCTGCGCGAGCATTACCGGCTGGCGTATGATACCGAGCGTTATTATGTGACATATGAAGCTTCGTTGGGTGACAACCAGATCCCCGATATCTGGATCACCGTGAAGGGAGAGAATTGACTGTGAATAAACAAAGGGAAGTGCCGCATGCGGTATCCGGCGCCTTTGTGTTCCTTTTGCTGGGCATGTTTGCGGTTTTCTCCACGGTGCTGGTGCTGCTGGGCGCGCGGGCGTACCGCAGTATTTCGGCACGCTCCGCCGTGAACGATACTTCGCGCATGGCTTCCTATTACCTGCGCAGTATGCTGCGCGCGGAAGACGCGCAGGACGCCGTATCGCTCCGAACGGAGGAAGGATTGGAGGTTATCGCGCTGCACCACACATATGACGGCGAGGAATATATCACGCGCGTTTACGTCTATGACGGGATGCTCCGCGAACTGTTCACAGAGGCCGACATGGAGTTTGAGCCGGAAAACGGTGAAGAGGTATGCCCGGCACAGTCGATGACCGCCGCGGCGGAAAACGGGCTGCTGACGGTGCGCGTTGAGACGGACGCCGGGTGGAATGAAGTTTGTCTTGCGCTGCGCGGCGCGGCGATAGAAGGAGGAACACCATGAAGGCGAGAAACAGAAGCAATGCGCTGCTGCTTGAGCTGCTGATCGTGGTCGCCTTTTTCATGCTGGCTTCGACCACGCTGCTGCGGGTATTCTCCGCGGCGCGCCAGCAGAGCGCGAACGCCGAACTGCTTTCCGCAGCGGCTGCGGAGGCGCAGAATATCGCCGATCAGCTGTACGCGGCGGAGGACGGGGAAGCGCTGCTCGTGAGTATGGAGTTTGTTAAGCAGGATGCGGACTGGAAACGCGAATCGGAAAACTTCGCGGTCACTGTTTCGCGCAGCCTGGAAACTGAGGAACAGGGCACGCTGGTGAGGCAGAGCGTCCGCGTGACGGACGCTTCCGGCAATACGCTGATCGAACTGCCCTGCTCGTGCTGGCGGGAGGTGCCGCGGGATGAATAAAAAGAGCAGTGTGAGCCTGGGACCGGGCGCGCCTTCCCTGATACTGATCTTTGTGGCGCTCAGCATGAGCGTACTTGCCATGCTCTCGCTTATGAGCGCGCGCAACGACGTGAGCCTGAGCGAGCGCAGCGTGCAGGTGGTCGAAACGGTATACGCGCTCAACGAACGCGCCGAGGAGAGCCGCCGCGAGCTGGACCGCGTACTGGCGCAGTGCGCTTCCAAAGCGACAGACGACGCGGAGTATCTGAGCCTGATCGCCGAAAACCTGCCCGACTACGCGGAGCTCGCGGGCGATCAGCTGTGCTGGCTGGAAACGGAAGGCGAGCGCACGCTGGAATGCGCGCTGACGGTACAGCCGCTGGACGCAGCGCAATACTCTTTATGGAGCTGTCACCGGCTGATCACGGATCTTTCCGAGGAGGACGCATGGAACTGACCGAGTTGCTGAAAAAAGCGGTGAAATTGGGCGGCTCAGACGTCTTTATCATACCGGGCGCCTGTGTGGAAGTAAAAGTCGAGGACAGCATGCTGCCCATCTCGGACGAGCGGCTCATGCCCAAGGACACCGAGGCGCTTATACAGGGCATGTACGGGCTTGCGCACCGCGATCAGGGGCTCCTGGAGCGCGGCGGGGACGACGATTTTTCCTTCGCTATCCCGGAAGTGAGCCGTTTCCGCTGCAATACATATAAACAGCGCGGCACCATGGCAGCCATTTGCCGTATCGTGAACTTTGAACTGCCCGATCCCGCGCAGCTGCATATCCCGGACCAGGTGATGCGCCTGGCGGACCTGCGCAGCGGTATGGTGCTGGTGACGGGGCCCGCAGGCAGCGGAAAGAGCACGACGCTGGCGTGTATCGTGGACCGCATCAACAGCACGCGCAACGCGCATATCGTTACCGTCGAGGACCCGATCGAGTACCTGCACAGGCATAAGAAGGCGCTGGTCAGCCAAAGGGAAGTGCCCAATGACGCGGCCACGTTTTCACGCGCGCTGCGCGCCGCGCTGCGGCAGGCGCCGGACGTGATAATGCTGGGCGAGATGCGCGATCAGGACACGATCACAACCGCCATCACGGCTGCCGAGACGGGGCATCTGCTCATGTCGTCCCTGCATACCATCGGAGCGGCCAAGACGATCGACCGCATTATCGACAGCTTCCCTGCCGAGCAGCAGGCGCAGATCCGCATACAGCTGGCCGCCGTGCTCAAGGCGGTGGTCTCGCAACGCCTGGTGCCTACGACAGACGGCAAGCGCGTGGTGGTCTTTGAGGTCATGACGGTGACGACTGCCATACAGAACCTGATCCGCGACGGCCGTACGCATCAGATCGATAATGTGATCTACGGCGGCGCGGACAAGAATATGATCTCCATGGACGCCGAGCTGGCGCGCTTGGTTAACGAGAAGCGCATCACGCGCGATACCGCGCTGCTGCATGCGGCGAACGCGGAGACTCTGGCGAAGCGCATCTGAGCGGAGCAAACATAAAAACAGAAGGGAGGGTGCGCGGCATTGGAAAGCATACTGTACGCGGAAGTCTATCTGATCTGCATGATCATCGTGGGCCTGCTGCTGTTCTGGACATCGCGCGCCCGTCTTTTGTCCACCTCAGAGCGCTGGCTGCGGGCGGTGCTGATCACTTTCCTGGCCAACTTTACGGCAAACTTCTTCTTTACACTGTTCAACCGCAGGCTGATCGACGCCGGAAACACAAGCACAGCCGTTTCGTACGCGCTGAAAACGCTGTACTTCATTACACTGGACATCGGCGTGTTCGCCTGGTGCGGCTACGCGGAGAACGAGCAGCACAAAAATCTGTTCAAACGCGGCCGCAGGTGGCTGTGCACTGCGCTGCTGGCGGCGCCGATCGCAGCGGTGCTCATAAACCTGTGGACGGGGCATACTTTCACGATCAGCGCGGAGGGAGCCTATAAGCGCGCCTGGGCATACCACGCGCAAATGATCTATCTGCTCATATGCGCGGCGGCATGCAGCTGGAGGCTGCTTAAGCAGGCGAGGCATGAGTCGGATCCCATCCGCTATAACCGCCTGCGCACGCTGGCGACCTTTCCCGCGTGTATCTTGGCAGCATGGATCCTTTCCTTCTTTGGGGAAGCGGTGCCTGTGATCTGCGTCTGCATTACGATAGAGCTGCTGTGTTTCTATGTGGCGGCGGCCAATCAGCAGATCTCCGTCGATAAACTGACACAGGTCAACAACAGGCAGCACATGCTCAGCTACATGTCCTATAAGATCAATAACCATGAAGAAGTCGTCTATCTTATGATGATAGACGTTGACGACTTTAAGATCATCAACGATTCCTGCGGGCATCTGGCGGGAGACGAAGCGCTGATCTGCGTGGCAAAAGCGCTTAAGCAGGCCTGCGCGCACTTCAAGAAGCGGCCCTTTATCGCCCGCTACGGCGGCGATGAGTTCGTGGTGGTGCTGGAGGGCACGCAGGACGATCTTGCCGCACTGACGCAACGGATACGTGATGCGGCTAAAGCGTTCAATACACCGGATAAGCCTTACACCATCGGCCTGAGCATCGGCAGCGCGGCATATACCCAGGGTATGACAGCCCAGGAGCTGATCGCCGCGGCTGACGCAGAGCTCTACAAAGTCAAGCGCGCGCACCATAACAGGCCCTGAAGGATCCTGCTTCCGGATCCCGGCCGCATGAGCTTTGAAGCCGGGCGGTCAGGGACGCGGCCCGGGGCGTATGAACAGGTTGTTGATCAGGTCGATCGTCGACAGGCCGTGGTATTCGGAGTCGATGATCGAACCGCGGAACATGTCGCCCGCGATCGCGTAGATG
>JAFZPO010000046.1 GCA_017550305.1 Clostridia bacterium | reverse complement strand
GATCCGCGTGCATGACCTCTGCCGCGAGGACGTATGCGTCTGCCAGGGCGAGGCTCCCGACCGCTTTACGCTTCATGACTGGCTCCAGAAAGATGAAGCGACCAATATGGTCAAGGTACTGCCGCCTTATCTGAAGCTTCAGGGCAAGGAAGCGATCCTTCATGGCCGCTGCATCGTACACCGCAACGGCTATTCCCTCTGCTGCATCCGTCTGGAAACAGGCCGCGCACATCAGATCCGCGTGCAGATGCAGCATGCGGGCTTCCCGCTGTGGGGCGACGCACGTTACGGCAACGGAAAGCGCGGCCAGCAGATCGCTCTGTGGGGCATGCGTCTTTCACTTAAGCATCCCATTACAGGCGAGAGAATGCTCTTTATCGCACCGCCCTCCGAAACGGCGCCGTGGACGGCTTTCCCCCGCGAACTGGACGGCCTGGAAAACACCTGGCCCCAGATCGTATTTGAGTAATATCTGGATATATGGAAAAACAGTTTACATTTGAGATCAAAAAAAGAGATAAGAAATCCCGTGCGCGCCTGGGTGTCCTGCATACCCCGCACGGAGATATCCAGACGCCGATCTATATGCCGGTAGGTACGCAGGCATGCGTTAAGGCTATGACTAGCCAGGAAATGGACGAGATCGGCACGCAGATCCTTCTTTCAAATACCTATCATCTGCATCTGCGTCCCGGTGAAGCGCTCGTTCAGGAAGCAGGCGGTCTCCATTCCTTCATGAACTGGAAAAAGCCGATCCTGACGGACAGCGGCGGGTTCCAGGTATTCTCCCTGGCTTCACTGCGGAAGATCACAGAAGAAGGCGTGGCGTTCCAGAGCCATCTGGATGGCAGCCGCCGTTTCCTCTCGCCTGAAGAGTCGATGCGTGTACAGCAGGCGCTCGGAAGCGATATAGCGATGGCATTTGACGTATGCTCCGGTTATCCCTGCGAGTATCCCGAAGCGAAGGCTGCCATGGAACGCACACACCGGTGGGCGGCACGCTGCAAGAAGTACCATACGCGCGAGGACCAGGCGGTATTCGGCATCGTGCAGGGCGCATTCTTTTCCGATCTGCGTATAGAAAGCGCGAAAGTTCTTTCTGATATGGATTTCCCGGGATACGGGATCGGCGGTCTCTCAGTCGGCGAGCCCAAACCGATCATGTATGATATGCTTGACGCGCTTATGCCTTATCTCCCTGATAATAAACCGCACTATCTGATGGGTGTCGGTACGCCCGACTGCTTCATTGAAGGCGTGATCCGCGGAGTAGATATGTTTGACTGCGTGCTTGCCACGCGTATTGCGCGCAACGGCACCGTTTTTACGAAACACGGGCGCATGGTGATCCGCAATGCAGAGTATGCGCATGATTTCAGGCCGATCGAGGAAGACTGTGACTGCTATGCTTGCCGGAACCATACCCGCGCGTATATCAGGCACCTGTTCAAGGCCGGCGAGATCACGGCGGCACGTCTGGCCAGCATCCACAACCTGCGCTTCTTGCTTCACATGATGGAGGAGATCCGTGAGGCGATCGCAGAAGACAGGCTCGAAGAATACAGGACGGAATTCTACTCAAGATATGATATGACCCGCAATTTCTGAACCAGATTCTATTTTAGGAGGACAAAAGTATGGCACGCAATCAATTCGGTGGATTCGGCGGACCCAACATGCAGCAGCTGATGCGCCAGGCGCAGAAGATGCAGCAGCAGATGGAGCAGGCTCAGGCTGAGCTTGATGCCAAGGAATACGAAGCCTCTGCGGGCGGCGGAATGGTCACCTGCAAGATCAATGGCAAGCGCCAGCTGCTCTCCCTTGAGATCAAGCCCGAAGCTGTTGACCCCGAAGATGTCGAAATGCTGCAGGATATGATTCTTGCTGCTGTCAATGAAGCGCTAAGAGCCGGCGAAGAAAACCGCGAAAAGACGATGGCTGCGCTCGCTCCCGGCGGCATGGGCGGTATGTTCTGATGGGAACCACTGTTGAGCCGATTGCGCGTATGGCCAGTCAGCTGGCGCGTCTGCCCGGTATAGGCCAGAAAAGCGCCCAGCGGCTTGCGTATCATATCGCGGGCATGCCTGAACAGGATGTGCACGATCTTGCTGCAGCGATCTGGCAGGGACGCAAAGCTGTACATTACTGCACCATCTGCGGGAATTATACCGAGCAGGAGATCTGTTCCGTATGCGCTGACGATGACCGTAAGAACGGTCAGATCTGCGTAGTCCGCGATCCGCGTGATGTCGCAGCAATGGAAAGGATGCGCGACTACCATGGTCGGTATCATGTTCTGATGGGAACGCTTTCCCCCATGAACGGAATCGGCCCTGAAGACATCCGCATCCGTGAGTTGCTTCAGCGTCTGAGCACCGAAGATGTCAGTGAAGTGATCCTTGCTACTAATCCCGATATAGAAGGCGAAGCAACAGCCGCTTACATCGCACGCATCATCAAGCCAATGGGGATCCGTGTGACGCGTATCGCTCACGGTGTGCCGGTCGGAAGCGACCTGGAATATGCCGATGAGATTACGCTGGCCAAAGCAATGGAGGGCAGGCGCGAGATTTAATATGCTACATTTTTCTTATGGAGTCATGGGCTCAAGCAAATCCGCCATGCTGCTGATGCAGCGTTATAACCATCTGCAGCTTGGTCATTATGTCGTGCTGATCAAGCCCGCGATCGATACGCGAATAGACGCAAGCACGGTCTATTCCCGCGTCGGACTGCAGGCACAGGCTGATATCGTTCTTTATCCTGAACAGAGCCTGTATGAGCAGCTGATGTGGCTTATGGCGCGTCAGGGACACAGTGATTTCCCCTATGTTTTTGTAGACGAAGCACAGTTCCTGACAGAAGCCCAGGTCGAAGAGATCGCAGAGCTCGCTATGGATCATGAATTCTATTGCTTCGGCCTGAAAACAGACTTCCTCTCGAACTTCTTCCCGGGGTCCGCGGCGCTCATGCGCCTTGCGGAAGAGATCAGTGAAGTCCCCGGCGGCCTGTGCTGGTGCGGCGCCAAAGCGACCATGAACACGCGTAT
>JAFZPO010000045.1 GCA_017550305.1 Clostridia bacterium | reverse complement strand
GCGTTCGGCAGCGATCGCCGCTTACTATTACTGCGGCGGCTGGAAACGCGCGGTACAGAAGTTTGAGCAGCAGAGGAACGCTGAAGCAGCAACTTAAATAGAGATTGAAATATACAGTTAAGGTCTCGGAATCATGATCATTCCGAGACCTTTGCAGTATGTGAAAATGGAGATAGGCCCTGCAGTCCTGGCCGAGACCTTAGTCGATAATATCCCAGAGGTACAGTTCTCCGTCTTCGCCGCTGATATCCAGGGCATAGTAATGAGTATAGCCTTCCTCGTCCGTGTACATGACACCGTTATTGGGCATGTCGCCGATGAATTCCACCGTGATGATCACTTCCTGCCGGGCATCAAAGTTCCCCAGCAAAGCGCCTTCTTCCCAGGAGACAGTGATGCCGTCCCATTCGAGATTGAGCAACTGTACATCCGTTACAGGCTCCATTGCCCTGAGCGTGACCTGCACGCGGCCCTGGTCATCCATAGCCTCTGATTCCCACAGCGCGCGGAACAGGCAGCCCGGCATGCCGGGCAGGAACTCGATGCTGTCCAGTATTTTCTGGAAATACCTGGCATTGCCTTCGGCTGCCTCTTCCGAATACTCTCCGACCGCGCGGATGTACTGGCCTTCATCCGCGATCAGGGAAAGGAAATAATAACGTCCGTCCTCCAGATCCCGGTATATGTCGGCCTGTACGCGCGATTCGTATGACATCCCTATGATATCCTCATCCAGGTCCTCAGCGTAATCCTCAGCATCCTCTTCCGGGATCAGGGAGAGGATCATGAAGTCATCCGAATACAGCGACTCGATGATCACGCCTTCGATGTAGTCCATTTCACCGGTCCAGGCATCGAAGCTTTCGGCAACATACCAGAAAGAGAAGCCAAGCGGACTCTCGAGCAGGGTTTCCTCGATGGTCTGTTCCTCGCCCTCCAGGGCGATCACGCCTTCACGTGTTTCTGCCAGCGCGGGGGACAGGAACATCAGGACGCTGAGCATAAGACATATAAGGCTTGATACAGCTTTCCTATACATGGCGGCCCTCCCAGAGAAAGGATACAGTTTTTCCTGAGATCATTATATGCTGTTTGAAAATTGCCTGCAAGATTAACCAGTCATTTTTCCTGCGGACAGTATGGGCAGATCAGAGACGCTGCAGTGCGGATCTCACTGCGCCGGGACCCTGCATCATGGATTCCAGATCATCAAGAACGGTTCCGGAAATGTCGCATGCTGTCAGGTCGACGCCCCATATCGCTTTCTCTTTCAGGAGCGGGAGCAGCTGATCTGCATCCGGTTTCTGCCCGAGATGCAGTGTAGAGATGATGGGGCGCAGGGCTTCTGTCATCGGGTCACTGCTGAGCATGAAGTGCATACCGCTGTCGTCCACAGCCATCAGATAGCGCAGCCATCCTGCCAGTACGAAGGGAATGGCACGCAGCGGGAGGCTGCCGGGCTTTGAACCGGCAATACATGCCTTGATGGTCTCGCCAAAACGGATAGCGATCTTCTGGCTGGTGTCGGTAGCGATCCGCTGCGGAGAATCCGGCATGAAGGGATTGGGAAGGCGCACGTTCACAACGGTATCGATAAACGCCCTGGGATCAATCACTCCGGGATCGGTCACGACGGGCAGACCCTCGTCATAGCCTATGCGGCGAACAAGACGCACCAAATCCGCGTCCTTCATTTCCTCACTGATCCGCGTATAACCCAGCAGGCAGCCGAATATGGCCAGCGCCGTATGCAGCGGGTTCAGGCAGGTGCATACTTTCATCCGTTCCACACGGTCGACGGTCGCACGGTCCGTAAAGATCACGCCGGCTTCCTCGAGCGGAGGACGTCCGGCAGGGAAATCATCTTCCACGACGAGGTATTCGCTTTCTTCCGCGTTGACGAACGGCGCGATATAGGTGCCTTTTCCGGTCACAATGGTTTCCAGCCCCTCAAGCCCGGCGCGGCGCAGCATCTCTTTCACGCCTGCGTCCGGACGCGGGGTGATCTTGTCGATCATTGTCCAGGGGAAGGTGACCTGCTCATGCACATACCGGGAAAAACCGGCATCTCCCCAGCCGTCGGCGAAAGCAAGCATGGCAGCCTTGAGCTTGTCGCCGTTGTGGCTGCAGTTGTCCATACTGACCATGGCGATGGGCGGGCAGCCCGCCTGCCAGCGTTCATAGAGCAGGGAGGCTACTTTGCCGAGATAGCTCTGAGCTTTATCCGGCCCGAGCGCGATGTCCGCTATCACGGAAGGTGTAAGTGCATAGCCTTTCTCGGTGATGGTGAAAGAGGCCATCTGCAGGGACGGGGAACGGAATATGGCGCGCATGCGTGTAAAGTCGTCCGCATTTTCACGGTCCAGGGCATAAGACGCGGCAATACTGCCGATGACTTCCTTTGCGATACTTCCGTCCGCTCTGAGCGTGACCAGCAGCGTGTAATCGTCACAGGGACGGTAACATTTCTCTATGATCTCATAGTCATAGCCTTCCGCGGCAATGATCCCGCTGTGCATCCTGCCTTCATTGAGAAGCTTCTGCGCGGATGCGCACAGAAACGCGCGG
>JAFZPO010000044.1 GCA_017550305.1 Clostridia bacterium | reverse complement strand
GACTTCCATCCTTGCAAAGATCGGTATTAAAGGTGTGAATTCAAATCTCGCGACCGCCATCCGTACAGTCGTTGTTGTAGTCATGGCTTGGGGTATGGTCTTCCTGACGAATGCTCAGGGCGGGCTCAGATCGATCAGCCAGAAGAGCTGGCTGTTCCTTATCCTGTCCGGGCTCGCAACAGGTGCTTCCTGGCTCTGTTATTACAAGGCTCTCCAGGTCGGGGAAGCATCAAAGGTCGTTCCGATCGACAAGCTGAGTGTGATCATCACGCTCGTACTTGCCTTTATATTCCTTCACGAGGAATTTACCATGAAGAGTATCATTGGCTGTGCGTTCATCGGAGCCGGAACACTCTTTATGGTCCTTTGAAAAGCGGAAACAGCCGCCCTCGTCATTTCCGGACTGTATGCCAGGTGAACAGGGACATCCTGTCGATACTCCTTGTTACCGATTTTACTGAATGCAATCAAATGTACTCTCCCGCTTTTTTCTTGAAAATAAAAAAAAGGCCTTGACAAACCTCTTGAACAGGATTAAGATAATAAACGCGCTGTAGATCACAGTGCGGTGTGGGGGAGCATAGCTCAGCTGGGAGAGCATTTGCCTTACAGGCAAAGGGTCACAGGTTCGAGCCCTGTTGTTCCCACCAAAGTGGCCCGGTAGTTCAGTTGGTTAGAACGCCAGCCTGTCACGCTGGAGGTCATGGGTTCGAGCCCCATTCGGGTCGCCACTATATTTGCCTCGATAGCTCAGTTGGTAGAGCAGCAGACTGAAAATTTGCGTGTCACTGGTTCGACTCCGGTTCGAGGCACCATTGCGGTAGTAGCTCAGTTGGTAGAGCGCAACCTTGCCAAGGTTGAGGTCGCGAGTCCGAGCCTCGTCTACCGCTCCATTTTTTCAGGGGAATCTCCCCTGTGGCGCCGTAGCCAAGTGGTAAGGCGAAGGTCTGCAAAACCTTTATTCTCCGGTCCGAATCCGGACGGCGCCTCCAGAAAAAATCCGCAGGTGAAAACCTGCGGGTTTTTTTATACTGTTGTCTGGCCGACAGCCTCGCGCCAGGCGGACAGGAAGACCGGATACGAAGAATACCGCGCTTCCCTTTCCGCGCTGCACGCACGTGCCGCCACCTTGTACAGGGCCTGGCCTGCCGTCCAGTCCTGCTGTTCCCGGCTGTGGTGATCCGAAAGGAAAAAGAACGCCATGGCACCCATCGCATACTGGACGGTCAGTCCGTCGAGCACTGCACCCTGCACATACTCCTCAGGCGCCAGATAGTCCGGGGACGCGAACAGGCGTCCGCGGTCATTGATCGCGGGCAGGAACCGGTAGCGGTCAATATCACAGATCCTGACGATGCCGGTATCAAAGTCCGCAAGCAGTCCATCCTCCTTCACGTTCGCAGCAAGGTATCCCTGTGCCAGTGCAAACGCATGGAAGTCAAAGAGCGTGTCGAGCATGCGCAGGCGCGTGATCAGCGGCTGGTGCTCGAGCCTTCGCTGCGCCGAGCGCGTCTGCAGGCTCTCACCCGGTTCCCAGCGGAAAAGCGCGGCATACCCGTCCCCTACCGCACCGTGTCCCTGCAGGCGGATCAGTGCGGGATGCGGATACAGATGCTCATATACCGGCATGGCCTCGCAGAGACGCACCGCGTTCTCCAGCGGTGGCAGCACGGCATCCGCCTGCGGCGCACCGGCAAAGCGCACGAGCAGGCGTCCGTACTGCGCACTCTCGACGCCGAAGCTGATCATACCCGTATAGCGCTGCGGCTGCACTGAAAACGGCTGTCCGTACTGCAGCACAAAGCTGAAGTCAAACGGCTGCGTCAGTTCGACCGGCTGTCCGAATACATCCTGGATCACGATTTCACTCCCATGCGTACCGTCGCTGTTGAATAATCATTATGTACCGGCAATGCGGAACATGTAAGCCCGTTCAAATCCTTTTCAGGAAGAAATATTCTGAATAGCCATCGTCATGATTGTCGTATTTGCCCACCATCTCATAACCGACCGCTTCGTAGAATTCCATTCCCTGCCAATCGAATGTGTCAAGGCGGATCGTATTAGCCCCCAGGCTCCTGGCCCTCTTCTCCATCTCTGAGATCAGTTTTTTCCCATACCCTTTTCTTCTGTATTCCTCGTCTACAAAGACGGTCGAGACATACAGGATCCGGAATGCGGTCATGCACGCATCCAGGCCGACAATGATCTTACCGTCCTCTTCGATCCCGATCCGGATCAGGCCGTCCAGTTTATAGGTGATATGATCCTCATCATAGGCTTCAAGCTTATTCTCTATGATATCAGCCTGTTCTTCCGTCAGATCTACTATCTTCATCGCAAATACCTCTGCAGGTTCCGCCCTGGATGGATGAATACATTCCTAAGCTTATCCGCTCAATCGTTTTTCCCGCAAATGATTCCGGGACCGTATGGTGCAAGCGCCGTCATGATATACGGATTCAGGATCGTATCATGGTTCTCCCTGGCAAACATCCACAGTTCACGCCACAGCATGCGGATAACACCCGCATACTGCGGATCCTGCGCGAGATTATGCAGTTCACCCGGATCATTTTCAAGGTCGTACAGTTCGTCATCGTCAAAGCCGTTAAAGACATACTTCCATTTATTGGAATACACAGCACGCTGGATGCCGTAGAGTTCATTCCCATTGCTCTGCGTAAAGCGGTAAGGCCGTTCCGGCATTACCCCTATGCCTGTGAGCAGGGGCATCAGTGATACCCCCTGCATCCTGTGCTCCGCACTGATCCCGCACATCTCCAGTATTGTCGGCGCGATATCCGTCAGGCAGACGGGATAGGAATTCCGGCCTGCCCTTCCGCCCGGCATATGGACCATGAGCGGAACGTCATATGCCTCACGGAAGCACGGAAGGCCCTTTGCCCACAGCCCGTGAGCGCCTGCGTAATCCCCGTGATCGGAAAGATAGAGGATGACAGTATCATCGTACAGGCCGTTCTGCCGGAGCGCGTCCAGCACCTGCCCGAACAGCGCGTCCTCATAACTGCAGAAGGCCAGATAATGCCTCAGCGCTTCCCGCTGTTCCTTCTCGGTCAGCTGTGCGTACCGTCTCTGTGTGCGGCGGTAGAGCGCAGGCTTGTCCTGCATATCATCATGGAAGTTCTCCGGAAGGCAGATGCTTTCCGGATCATACATGTCCAGGAACTTCTGCGGAACGCAGTACGGGTCATGCGGCCCCAGCGTTCCCACATACATGCACCAGGGTCCTTCGCCCTTATCCAGCCTATTCAGCTGCCTGACGGCAGCGTCAACGGTCAGCTGGTCGTTAAAGGGCTGCTCGTTCTTCCCGTACAGGAAGTATTCGGGATACCCTTCACGCTTGATCTCGCCCGGGCGGCGCGGCGCGGAAACATCGCACAGTCCTTTTTCATAGCGCTCCCACTCATGCGTGTCCGGCACACGGTCGGCATCACTCCTGTGAAAGCCGCTGTATTTCCTGTTATCGTACAGAACGGTAAACCCGCGTTCGGCAGGGCTCTCCTCTGCCGACACATGCCATTTCCCGGAAAAGAACATCCGGTAACCGCTGTCCTTCAGGTCCTCGCTCCATGTCCTTACACCTGCAGCCAGTCCGCGAGAGAGCGTGTTCCCTACCACGACATTGTTCCAGACACCGTGATCGGACGGATATAACCCCGTAAAGAATGACGCGCGGGAGGGGCAGCAGTGCGGTGCCGTGCATACGGCATTATCGAACTGTATGCTGTCCTTTGCGAAAGCCGTCAGGTTCGGCGCATGGCACCAGCCGTAGCCCGGCATCGTCTCTCTGCGCTGGTGATCCGTCATGAAGATCAGGATATTCGGCCGTTTTTCCATAATGCTCTTCTCCGAGAATGAAGTCGTATATTACCAGCCGTAGTACATGATAGCCATCATGATCATGCATGCGAGCCATCCGGCAATAAACATGAAGAGATGCTTCTTCTCGGCATGTACTGCTATAAACTCGCGTATCAGTGCGCTCGGCCAGTAATAGAAGGCTACATGGCTTCCTACGCCTGTGCATTTGAGGCCGATCTTCCGGCAGTACCTCAGGGCCCTGTACACATGGTAGTTGCTGGTAACCAGCACCGTATATTTCCGGCCTTCCTGTGCATCAATGATCTCTTTGGAATACTTCAGGTTTTCCATCGTTGTCGTCGAATGGTTCTCCAGGAGGATCTTGTCGGCCGGGATCCCCTTGTCCATCAGGTATTTGGCCATTGCCTCGGCTTCTGAAACGGCCTCATCGCTTCCCTGTCCTCCGGAAGGGATCAGCATCGGCGGTGTCGGGTCTTTCCGGTAGACTTCGATCGCCTTGTCCAGCCTGTCGGAAAGAAGCTTTGACACACGGTCACCGTGCAGCAGTCCGGCGCCATGGATGATCACATAATCAAAGTCCTTCTTAATGGGAATGGCCTGCAGGAAAACGCAGTAGATCATGAAAACGACAAACGCCATGGAAACATAGATCACCGATATGCTGAAGAAGGAACTAATCCGGCTGATGCTGAACAGCGTTGTGGTGTCCCAGTCGGACCCGGAAATCTCGGGAGTGATAAAGGCAACGAATGTCGCCAGTTCGCCGATCAGAATGATGATGCCGAAGATCAGCGAAAGCAGGTTGGACAGGCTGTGCCCTTCACGCCGGATCATCAGTATCCCGTTGATGATCAGGAAGAACGGCACGATCAGGAGCACGATGAATATAACATTGACAAGAAAGAGAATGGCCATCCCCTGGTTTTCGCCAAAGAGAGTTGATAATGCGAGGATCGAGAACACAATCGCCGCAAAAAGGATATAGCAGTTCCGGTATCTGCTTCTTTCCTTTTCCATTGCGATCCCCAGTATGATCCAGCTCAGTATAGCCAGTCCCCAGATAAGGTAATACAGCATTTGTTCCTCTCCGCAGTCTAGTGTGATGAGATGAATGGCAAGGCCGGTTCCTGTATCAGACCTTCTTTGCTAACCACATTATATTTTACAACTTTTTTCATAGTTCTTTCAATACCCGCAGTGCGTACCATATCCCTGAAAATCCTCGTGCATCGCTTGCGAAGAACTGCAGGATTTGGTAGTATAAAGGCAGTGAACAAAACAATTGTTTCAGGAGGAGAACATGCAATTCGGAATGCCTTTCCTGCTGGAGAACCCGGGAATTGAAGATGCGGCGCAGCTTGCCGCTGAACTGAAGCTGGACTTTGTTGAGCTGAACATGAGCTTTCCCGCATGCAGCCTGGACCACATGGATGCGGGACTACTGAACAGCCTTCAGGAGAAATACGGGATCTATTTTACCTTCCATCTGCATGAAGAAATGGCTCCCTGCTCGATTTCCCCATACGTGCGCGAAGCCTGGATGCGGGAGGCCAGGGATGCCATCCTGCTTGCCCGCGCTTCGCATATTCCTAATGTCAATGTACACTGGCCGAAGGGTGTTTATATAACCCTGCCTGACCATATAGATTATGTGTTTGCCCGCTATCCGGACGAATACCGCAAGAACGCTCTGGCCTTCCGTTCCATGTGTGAAAACGCGAGCCAGGGCGAGGTCCGTGTCTGCGTCGAAAACACGACTGCCTGGAAGCCATTCCAAACAGACTGTATCGAGCTGCTGCTCGAGTCCCCCGTTTTCGGGCTGACGCTGGATGTGGGGCATGACATCGTTGCCGGATACGCAGACGAATGGTTCTACGAGAAGCACTCCGAACGTCTCAAGCATATGCATCTGCATGACGCGACACCCAGGCAGTGCCATATGCCGCTGGGTGCCGGACAGCTGGATATCGCAGCACTGATCGCCAGGGCGGAAGCAGGCAATGCCCGGGCCGTCATCGAGATCAAGACCATCCAGGCACTGCGCGACAGTGTCATCTATCTGCGCGACAGAGGGCTGTTCAATAAGTAAAGCCCGGTTTTCAAGGAGTCTGTTTTCATGATCCAGGATATCGCACCTGACAGGCTGGATAACGCGTATGCATTCCATGTTCCGCGCACAGAGGACCCCGTCCTGCTCTTTGACGATAAAGGAAAACTCTATGTCAGAGCACAGGAAGGCAGGCTCTGCTTTACGACCGCAAAGGATATTCCCGATGCCGGTGCGGTGTATCTATTCGCTGTGAATGATACCCGCTACTTTCTTGCTCCGCAGACAGCAGAATGCGTTCTCCCGGGGTTTGAATACAAAGGCATCCGTGAACTGCGCGAGCTTGGCCAGGGCAGTGAGCTCTTCGCAGCCTTCACTGCCTATCATCTGTGGAAATGGTACAGCGATAACCGTTTCTGCGGGAAATGCGGAACCCGAAACGGCTATCATCCTTTGCAGCGCGCGCTTCAGTGCCCGCAATGCGGGCAGGTAATCTACCCGCGGATCAATCCCGCCGTGATCATCGGCGTGATCAAAGATGACTGTCTGCTTATTACCCGGTACCGGACAGGCTATGCACACAACGCGCTGGTAGCCGGTTTTTCCGAGATCGGGGAGACGCTTGAGCAGACCGTCCAGAGAGAAGTCATGGAAGAAACAGGCGTCAGAGTCAGAAACATCCGGTATTACAAATCCCAGCCCTGGGGAATGGCGCAGGACCTGCTGATGGGCTTCTACTGCGATGCGGAAGGCGATGGAGATATCCATATGGACGAGAATGAGCTTCGGTATGCCGAATGGGTCAGGCGGGATGAGATCGTCCTGCAGCCGAACGACCTGAGCCTGACGAATGATATGATGAAGCAGTTCAAGCAGAACAACACTGTTGCTTTCGGATAATTTGTTTTCCTGTATTTCTTATCCGGCCAGTCCGTGATTTGGAAGGAGCGAGCCCATGAAGATCACCAACCTTACCCTTTACAAGGTTCCCCCGCGCTGGCTTTTCCTGAAGATCGATACTGACGAAGGCATCTCTGGTTGGGGTGAGCCCGTCATTGAAGGGCGTGCGGATACCGTGCGCACGGCCGTAGAGGAATTCAGGCAGAACCTGATCGGCCGCGACCCCAGCCGCATTGAGGACCTGTGGCAGGAGATGTACCGCACAGGCTTCTACCGCGGCGGTCCTGAAGTCATGAGCGCTATTGCGGGCATCGACCAGGCGCTGTGGGATATCAAGGGCAAGGCGCTCGGCGTACCGGTATATGAGCTGCTGGGCGGCGCCTGCCGCGACACACTGAAGGTATACCGCTGGATCGGCGGCGACAGGCCTGCGGATGTAGCGGACGCGGCCCGGGAGGCTGCGGCGCAGGGCTATTCCGCTATCAAGATGAACGCCACCGAAGAAATGCATTACATCGACAGCTATGAGAAGATCGATGCGGCCTGCGCGCGTGTGGCCGCCATCCGCGAAGCCCTGGGCATGAAGCTCGATATCGCCGTGGACTTCCACGGCCGCGTGCATAAGACCATGGCCAAAGTCCTGGCTCGGGCGCTGGACGAGTTCCATCTCATGTTTATCGAAGAACCTGTACTGCCTCAGAACAATGAGGCACTGCGCGAGATCGCGCGAGCTACGACAACGCCCATTGCCACAGGCGAGCGCATGTTTAGCCGCTGGGAGTTCAAGAACCTGCTTCAGGACGGCTATGTGGATATCATCCAGCCCGATCTCTCGCACGCCGGCGGCATCAGCGAATGCAAGAAAATCGCTGCCATGGCCGAAGCCTTCGATGTCGCCGTGGCTCCGCACTGCCCGCTTGGGCCCATTGCGCTTGGCGCGTGCATCCAGCTGGATATCTGCACGCCGAATGTGTTCATTCAGGAGCAGAGCCTGGGGATCCACAACAACAAAGGCGGCGACCTGCTCGATTATCTGAAGGATCCTTCGATCTATGTCTATAAGGACGGCTGCATCGCCGCGAAGACTGGCCCCGGTCTGGGTGTGGAGATCAATGAGGAATACGTAAAACAGGCCGCCGAAAGTGCTCCGACCTGGAAGAATCCCGTCTGGAGGAATTTCGACGGTACCATTGCCGAGTGGTGATACGCCAAAAGCAGCAGCACGGGTGATGATAACCGCCCGTGCTGTTTTCGTTTGTAATAATATTCCTAGTGCCGGTATTATTCCCTGCTGCGGAACAGAAGCGCTGCCGCGGCGATCAGGAATGGCAGCACAGCGATGATTCCCATGGCCTGCGGCCCCAGAAGCCTTGCCGAACCGGTATCGGTCAGGCATACCAGAAGCGGCAATGCAGCGGCCGTATTGATCGCGCCGTGGAAGACCGATGGCACCCAGATGCTTCCGGTCTTCTCATACAGCCAGTCATGCAGGATTCCCCATACGACAGTGACCACACAGAAAAGCAGCATACCGGTGACCGGGAAGCCCACATATCCTGCGCTATTGGCAACAGCTGCGCCGTACTCATAGCCGATCAGCCAGATGAGCGGCCAGTGCCAGGCACCCCAGATAACGCCGGCCAGGAGCCAGCCCTTCCGCCGTCCGAATCCGGCCTTCAGCTG
>JAFZPO010000043.1 GCA_017550305.1 Clostridia bacterium | reverse complement strand
GTCCCATACAGGATCGGGTACGGGGAACGCCGCCAGTTTTGCCTGGATGGCCATTTCCACTTCGACGTCCCGCTTGTTGTAAGCCTTGTACACGGCCCATTTATCCGGCGCGTGACGGGGGAGGTTCCACGTCCTGCCGCCGTTGGTCCGGGTGGGCTTGCAGGGCATAGAGAAGTACCTGATCAGCGCCCTGCCTTCGCTCATCTTCTGATCCTGCAGCCGCAGCACCGCGCCCGCGCCTTCGAGCGACAGGGGCAGGCCGAGATAGGCCGACCATACCAGCGAGCACCGCCAGGACGCGGGATCCAGATAACCGCCCACGCTGTCATTGGGCACGCCGTATCCGCGGAACAGATCGGGCCTGTGCCTCCTGAGCCACGCGGACAGGCACACACGTTCGAACGACGCGTTGAACGCCCATTTTGTGACCGACTCATCCGCGACGGCCCTGAGCACTGTTTCGGGGATCTGTTCCCCGCAGGCCAGATCATTGAGATCAAGAGAAGAGCCGTGGCAAAGGAGTTCGACGTTCTGCTGGTGTTCATGTTCGATCGACTGGGCCGTAGGGAAGACGAAACGCCGTTTGTGGTACAGTGGTTCGTACAGCAGGGCATCGAAGTCTGGAGCACTCGGGAGGGAGAGCAGCGGTTCGATACACACGTGGATAAACTGCTGAATTACATTCGTTTCTGGCAGGCATCCGGTGAAAGCGAGAAAACGGCCATCCGCGTACGGACAAAACACTTACAGATGATCGGGGACGGACAGTATAGGGGAGGGCTTATACCATACGGCTACAAACTGGAGCAGCGCGGACGCGTGAACAAGAAAAACAAGCCGGTCCCCGACATGGTCGTAGACGATGACGAAGCCGCAGTTGTGCGTGAGATATTCCATCTTCTCGTGAACAAGGGCTACGGAACGAACAGGGTAGCAAACTACCTGAATGACA
Source organism: Clostridia bacterium (assembly GCA_017550305.1). GTDB lineage: Bacteria > Bacillota > Clostridia > Christensenellales > Aristaeellaceae > SFMI01. The sequence continues at coordinate 2,835 of JAFZPO010000043.1, read as the reverse complement.
AGGGGATAAAGACTAAACGGGGCAAGTCACTCTGGCGGGGGACTACCATCCGGGCGCTGATAGGCAACCCGATCTACATCGGACACAGGCACATGGGGGAAGAGCTTTCCCCCAAGCATACGCACCTGCAGATAATCGACGACGACCTATTTGAACGGTGCCGGGAGACAGTCAAAGGGCGCGCCACATCTTTGCAGAAAGCCATGACAATGCCGGAACGGACCGATACGGGCAGCCTCCTCTCCGGGCTGCTCTACTGCAAAGAGTGCGGAGCAAAGCTGTACTTCAGCCACGGAACGAACAAGAAAACACTGGCGGACGGTACGATACGTGTTTACGGGCGGGAATCATACCGTTGCTATACCAAGCTGAACAATCCCAAAGGTTGCAACGGTCCAAGTTCCTACAGCTGCGATTTGATCAATGACGCGGTGCTCGTAGAGTTGCGGCGCTTTCTGAACGTGATCAAAAACACACCGAACGAGGTGCTTATGGAGCAAGCCCGGGAAAACCATGACGGCGCCAACGAAGTGGCATATCGCCGAGCAGAGCAGGAATATATCGAAGCCAATAAGCAGATCAGCGCACTGGAGGATCAGGTGATCAAAGCCCTGACCGGGGAGAACAGCCTGGACATTTCCATCGTGAACACCATGATGCCGAAATACAGAGAAAAGATGGAGCTCGCGCAGCAGCGTATGGAAGAAGCAAAAGCAAAGATGGAAGAAGAAAAAGAAGAGAGCAAAGAAGCACGGCGCGAGATAAAGGAACTGGCTTCCTGGGCGGAGGTTTTTGATGATTCGCAGCCGGATGTCAGGAAGATGATCATTGCCAGGCTGGTCGAGCGTATCGACGTCGGCGCGGATTACTCGGTCAAAATCCGGTTGAAGATCAATATGAGGCAGTACACGGGGGAGGTGGCGTGAAGAGTTGAGGCGTTAAGGGTATATGACGAAGCACCACTGGTATCCTGAGATGGATGCTGGCGGCGCAAAAGTTTAGGAAAGGTAATTATGGGATGAGGGTATGTGGTAGCAGTATTGCATGGAGCATTGCTTTGTAAAGAAAAACTTGGTTCAAATATCTTCATTATTGGGTGTTGTTGAATTATTACCGCTTTTTTGTTTTCTATATTCCGCAGGAGATATGCCATACTTGGTTTTAAACGCGCGTGATAGGTGAAACTCGTCGCTAAATCCGAGTGTCTGTGCGACTTCACGCAGGTACACATCCGGCTCTGTTGTCAATTGTTTTGCAGCCATTTCCAGCTTTCGAGCCATCTGATACTTGGAAAACGGCATCCCGACGCTGGTTTTCATGGCTGCTTCTATTGTCTTTCCACTGACCTTAAAGTGCTCTGCCATATCGGTCAGGCGGTAACTTGTATGTGGATTCTCGCTAATCATTTTGACTATTTCTGATACGAGATTGTCCTGCCGAATACTTGTGCGGCCTGCTGCGCATTCGATTAGAAGGAGACTGAGATACGAATCCATTTTTTCATTTTTGAATGGATCATCAGACCAGAATAAAGACACAAGCTGTTTGAACAAATTGTGTACTTTGCTGCTCTTGGAAGCCGTGAATAATGTCGGGAGCGCGATTCCGGTGCCTTCGACGTCGCCTGGATCCGCAGTCATGTGAATGCATATAGTATGCGTGCCTGCCTGACAAGGCAAACGTGTGTAGTGATGATGCCTTGCGGCTAACAACAATACGCTGTCTTTTTCAAGCAGATAATCTGTGTCGTTTTCTGTAAACAGCCATTGTCCTTTCTCGAGGTAAATAAGGTCATGATATATAAGAGTACGATCAAGATAAAGCGGCGAAGTAGGCTGTTCGTAGAAATGTGCCTGTGCGCTAACAACATGGTGCTGCGCTTTGAGATTTATGTATACTGCCATCTTATTTCCCTTTTATACATGCTAATAGTTAAGAAATGCTATGGACAAACTACGTAACATGATTTTATCATATAAACAGAAATTAGTCAAGATGCCCATTAATATGACAATAAAGAGAATATAATATAACAGAATTGTTGAGGTGGATAGACTATGTATGCCATGTTGAACGGTTCTGACGGCCATCTACATTGGAGTGAAGTGCCTGACCCTGTGTTACAGAGAGGCCAGGTGCTCCTAGAAGTTCATGCCGCTGCGCTCAATCGTGCCGACCTGCTACAGAGAGCTGGACAATATCCGCCTCCTCCAGGTTGGCCGGATTGGTTCGGGCTGGAAGCTGCGGGTGTAATTAAGGAAATGACGCCAGAGGCTGAACATGAGGGACGGTTTCATGTTGGCGACAAGGTATGTGCGTTGCTGGGTGGTGGCGGATATGCGGAATATGTAGCTGTCCCCGAGGGTATGCTTATGCCAATTCCGAAGGGCCTTACAATGGAAGAAGCTGCTGCACTGCCTGAGGTGTTTGGTGCAGCTTATCTTTTTCTGTTCTACGAAGGAAAGCTCAAAAAGGGCGACACTGTGCTTATGCAGGCAGGTGCAAGCGGACTTGCAAGCGTTGTGATACCCATGGCAAAGGCATTTGGCGCACGAGTAATTACGACAGTGCTGAACGAAACGTACGCAAAGGCAATAGAGCATTTGCATGCCGACAGGGTAATTGATACTTCTAAAGAAGATCTTGCCGAGGTCATGGCTCGGGAAAAAGCAGCAGGACAGGGTGTAGATATCTGTATTGACTGCTTGGGTGGAGAGACCGTGGGAGAGTGCCTGCCCAACATGGCACATGGCGGCCGGTGGATAATGATTGCGACTCTCGCAGGTGATCCTACGAATGTGGACTTAAGAAAGCTATATGTGAACAATTCACGTT
>JAFZPO010000042.1 GCA_017550305.1 Clostridia bacterium | reverse complement strand
CCTGCTGCCGTAGTTGAGGCTGCACCTGAACCGGTTGTTACTCCGGATCCGGAGGAAGAACAGAAAGCAACATACAGGGCTGTATCCACGGTCTTTAATGGGAGAAGCTACTATGACGGATCTACCGGCGGCTGGTTTGAGTTATATACCGGGAATCCGGACGCTCCGTTCTATGGCTATGGAGATATCCCATGCATGTTTACCTATGGGGATATTCTGGATTTTCAGAATAATACCGTTTACCTTCCCGGAGATGAATCCTTCCATTCCGTGAATGCCTGGACGACTGAGCATCGTTTTAGGGGCTCAGACGGAAATGAGGTTTTGGAAACATACGTTGACAACAATCTGTATTCCATCATACAAGCCATGGAAGATCACAAAGGTCCCGATTATATCCTGCCGTACAGCGATACCGACGATATGGAAGCGGCAGGGATCATGATCTTCGGAGATGTTGCCAGATATGCGAAGAACGAGATCTATGCAAGATACGGGCGAAAATTCAATGACCGCGAATTGCAGGAATACTTCAATAACCGCCCCTGGTACAACGGAACGATCGAACCGGATAAGTTTGATGAGAGCATGTTAAGTGATGTGGAAAAAAAGAACGTGGAATATTTGAAATGGTGTGAAGAAATCTAGCCACACAGTCCCCTTTCACGGAACCATCGTATAAACAATCAGAACGGGAAAACAACGCGTCGAAAGGCGCATAAAATCGCAAGAATCATTGAAAGATCAGGAAAGCAATCTGTTATCGATACTGCACAGTGAAGCTCCACTCGGAATGAAGGCCGGGCTGGAGCTTATTGTGCATCTGTCGCTTCCCGCCATTCTGGCACAGGTATCTTCCGTTGTCATGCAATATATTGATGCATCCATGGTCGGACGCCTGGGTGCAAATGCATCCGCTTCCATCGGACTGGTCACCAGTACAACCTGGCTGTTCGGCGGCCTGATCGGGGCCATTACGGCAGGATTCACGGTACAGGTTGCCCACAAAGTCGGTGCAAAGGATGAAGAAGGTGCCGCAAGGGTTGCCAAATACGGTTTGCTCTTCGGGTTTTTATCCGGGGTTCTCGTGATGATCGTGGCGCTTGCCATCAGCAGCCGCCTTCCGGTCTGGATGGGTGGCGAAGAAGCGATCCGGAAAGACGCATACCGGTATTTTCTGATCTATGCATTGACACTTCCCGTGCATCAGCTTTTGTATCTTGCCCAGGGCATGATCCAGTGCAGCGGGAACATCCGGCTTCCAAGCATCATGAACGTGGTCATGTGTGTCCTGGATGTTTTGTTTAATGCCCTGCTCATCCCCATCCTTGGGGTTGCCGGCGCAGCGCTTGGTACCAGCATCTCAGAGATCCTCATCATGTTGATCATGCTCTATCTGCTCTTATGGAAAACCCCTTCTCTTTCGTTTCTGAACCGCCGCATCAGGGCATGGAAACTTTTCATCAAAGAGGAAGTTCCGAGAGCCTTTTCGATCGGCCTTCCCGTTGCCGCGGAAAATGTGATCATGGGACTTGCATATGTGGCATTTACACGGATCGTCTCCCCTGTCGGAACCATAGCCGTTGCCGCGAATTCGTTCGGGATCACGGCCGAAAGCTTATGCTATATGCCCGGATACGGGATCAGCATCGCAGCCACAACGATCATCGGCCAAAGCCTCGGGGCCGCAAGACGCGATCTCGCACGCCGTTTTGCGTTTATGACTGTATTCCTCGGCATGATTTTTATGGCGGTAACCGGTGCGCTGATGTATCTTCTGGCACCGCAGATGATGGCGATTTTGACGCCGGATGAACGAATACGTGCGCTGGGCGTAACGATCCTTCGGATCGAAGCATTTGCGGAACCGCTGTTTGGCGCATCCATTGTCGCTTCCGGTGTATTCCGCGGTGCCGGTGAAACTTTTCTGTCCACACTCATCAATCTCATCAGCACCTGGTGCATCAGAATCCCGTTAGCTGCTTATCTTGCCGGCATCTACGGTCTTCCCGGCGTATGGACCGCCATGTGTATTGAATTATGCATCAGGGGTATCTTTTATCTGATCCGCCTCTTCCGCTGGAAGGGCGGCCGTCGTGCGCTTTAAATGGATCCTGGTCTGGTTCATGCTCATGACATAGTTATACTCGATCAGAGTTGCCACTTTTTTCAGAACACCCACATTGGAATAGGCATCCTTTGCAGCCGCGAGCGGATCCAGGGGGCGGCCCGTACTCCTGAAATCCATCTGGATCTCTTCGGGATAGATTTTTACCAGAACATCCACCGCATTGGGGCTGGAATGCCTGTCTGCATTCTCTGCCGTATAGTCTAACATTTCCTCACAGGACAAACATACCAGAACACTCAGTTCACTCTCCGCCAGGTGCTCCCTGCAAAACTGCTGCAGCGCATATGCCGCATCCGATACGGCATCCCGGTCCAGAAGAACGGTGCTGTCATAGACCTTAACATCCTCCGTTTCCGTTTCGATCAGCATGAGTCCGCGGTACTTCCCGTTTGATTTTGCACAAAGATATGCATTGATACAAAGGATCCCCGCAAGCATCAGCACGGCAAGCACCGGAAACGTGATCCACAGGCCGTTGATGCCATAGAAATGGGTAAATAAAAGAGCCAGGGGAATGACGCCTGCGAACCCGTCCGTGATGCTGATCGCGGACGAATATGCTTTTCTGGCGATCACCTGGAAATAATACATGAACACCAGCACAAAATTCCTGAAAATAAACATCAGGGAAAAGATGCGAAGCCCCAGGATCGCACCCGCTTCCCCGCCGCCGGAAAAATTGTACAGTTTCAGAAACATCTGCGGATAGGCTTCAAAAAGCAGCGTCAGAAATACGCTTGCAATAAACTGGTCACGCATCGCGCGTTTCATCAGCATCCGGATTCCTTCAAAATCACGCTGCCCTCTCAGTGCCGAAACAAGCGGCATCATGGCACAGACAACGCCGGCGATCGCAATGGATACGATGGAAACGGATTGCATACACAGGGTAAAGACCGATACGCCTTCCGTGCCGTTAAGCCCTGCGGCAAGCTGGTTGCAGAAAAAGATCTTGATACAAACTCCCAATTGGCTGATCGATGCGGGAATGCCTCTTGTGATGACGGATGGCAGTTCAGCAATCCTAATTATTTTGAAAATGCCATTTTCTATAAATGCTTTTTTTGTAAATATCAGCGATTGCATCGATTTCTTTGATTCCCGCTGATTTTCGATGCATTTCGTGCTGGATTCAGGAAAAATGAACCACTAACCCCGTCCCAAAGGGTCCACTTCGGAGACATGGCAAACCCCAAGAGTCCAT
>JAFZPO010000041.1 GCA_017550305.1 Clostridia bacterium | reverse complement strand
TCGCCGTTGAAACGGTGCGGCCAGAGTCGCAGCATGCCGTCAGGCGCATCAGGAAGACCGTCCACATTTATCGGCAGGAGACGGAAATTGCTGTGTGTATTCAGGAAGACCGCGACGGTCTCCTCGTCTTCAAGACGGTTGAAGGTGCAGGTGCTGTATACAAGACGCCCGCCTGGGCGGAGCATCAGGGCAGCGGAATCGAGGATCTCATTCTGCCGCGCGTGGCAGCGTGCCGGGGAATCGGGCGTCCATTCCGCGCGTGTCTCAGGATGCCGCCTGAACATGCCTTCGCCGGAGCAGGGCGCATCCACGAGGATCCTGTCAAAGAACTGCTGCCACTTCACGGCGAGCTGCTGCGGATACGCGCATGTGACGACCGCGTTCCGGATGCCCATGCGCTCTATGTTCCTCGAGAGGATCTGCGCGCGGGAGGGCACAGGCTCGTTCGCGACCAATAATGATAAGTCAGCGGAAGCCGCCAGCTGCGTCGCTTTCCCGCCCGGTGCGGAGCACAGGTCGAGCACGCGCTCACCGTCCTGCGGCGCGAGCACGGCCGCGGCAGCCATGGCGGAAGGCTCCTGCAGATAGTACGCGCCGGCCTCGTGCAGCGGGGCAGCGCCTGCGGCGGAATCGGCGGACAAATAAAAAGCATTGCGCGCATAGGGGATGGGCGCAAGCAGTTCGTTTTCATTTACAGGGCGGCGTTCGTCACGGAAACGGATACCGCGAAGGGAAGTCTCATCATATGACGCAAAAAAAGCTTCCGCTTCAGGACCCAGCTGATCGCGGATCGCGGAAACAAAAGCGTCGGGGAGCGGATAATTACTGTTCATTTGTCACGCGGTCGTCTGCGTCATCGGGGACCGCACCGGGATAGACGGGGGCATGGAAGGCATCACGGGCCTGGACCGGCGGTTCGGGATAATGGACGCTGCGCTCGGATGTACCGATATCCTGAAGGCGGAAACGCGGCATATTGGTACGCCTGGCACGGCGCCCGTGACGCGCGCTGCGGCGGTTGCGGCCTTCGGCCTCGGGATAATTGCGGATCGGCGCGAGCTTTTCGGGAAGCTCTTCCTCGACCGGCTGCTGGACAGCGGGCGAATAGTATTCCTCCGCAATGGGTTCCTGTATGCGCAGGTCCTGGATCGGCGTATCCGAGAAATTGAAGTTCGGAAGGGAGTTGGTAAAGCCCTTCTGGAACTCTTCTTCGTCCCTGAGGAATTCTTTCCTGTGGAAGATACGCTGCAGGCGCGTGCTCCACACATACTGCGGGCGCCAGCGGAGGATATAGATCAGGGCATCAACAAATAAGGCCGCCAGCACGATGATCAGTACGAGCGGTATCCAGTGCCTGCCCAGCCAGGCAAGAAAAGCGCTTCCGCGCTGCGGGAGCGTAAGCAGTGCCGAGAACAGCACGCGCATCCAGCCCAGCAGCAGCGTCAGAAGTGAATTGGCAAATCCGTTCATATTACTTGGCTGCTATCTCAACGGTCACCATGACCGTGTCGGAACTCAGGTATACCGCGTCAGACGGCGGAACGAGGCTGATACGGCGCATGAGGGTATCTGAAGCACCGGTGACATCGATCTGCTGGACGGTCATCTCGACAAGATGCAGTTCGTTCAGCGAGCCGATGAGCTCATTGCTGCCGGCGATCGTAAGGGTAGCGGGTTCAGCGGTGATCCGCTTGATGACATATCCTTCGGCGACATAGCCGCTGACAAGGTCGGTCGTGTTGATGACCAGTTCCTTGGCGGCATAGATGGGCTGCTCGACGATAAAGCTGTCCAGGATGACGCTTTCGCTGGTCACTTCGATCAGCGAGCGGTCGATCTCGGATCCGTCAGCGGCGACCAGGCGGAAGGGCACGGCAGTGCGCTCGATGCCGGTCTGCGCAGTCAGCAGGCTCAGGTCATAATCCGCAACGCAGCGGACCACCTGGTCTACCTGCGACTTCGGGCCGGATACGGTGACATAGACGGGATCAACGCTCGCACTGCCCGCGAAGAAGCCTTCCTCGACATCGCCGGTAATGCTCAGACGGACGGGGATGCGGCTGCGGGAGACATATTCCTCGACCTGTACGGTAACGGAAGAAATGCTCATGTCGGACACAGACCCGTAGGACGAGGTGCTTGTGGTCAGGATGTTCAGCGTCTGTTCACCTGTCGAACGGATACGGGAAAGATCCACACGGAGATTGTAATTGGAAGCGGCGGCGGTATTGTAATTCTTCTGCGGGACGTCTGCCTCGAAAGTTACGGTGGGCAGGTCATCCAGCCCGTCTACGACGATGAAGCCGTTATGCCGGAGCGTGTCAGCATTAAGGACGCTGATGGTCACGTCATTGAAGGTCTTATCACGCGTCAGGGTATCGTCCTGCGTGATCAGGCCGCTCCACAGGGTAATGGCCAGAAGGACGGAGATCAGCTTCCACTGCCAGTTATGCGTGAACAGCGATGCCACACGCAGCAGCAGCGCCTTGAAATCAAGCTTGCTTTTTGCCATTGTGCAGCACCCCCTTCATCCAGGATGTGACACGGGAGAAAATGGAAGTGTTCGGTCCGTGGTAGAGACCCGACAGGATCTCTGTCAGGGAATCGGCATCCAGATGCCTTGTCAGGCGGCCGCCGCGCGCCATGCTGATGACGCCGGTCTCTTCACTGACGACCAGGACGGTCGCGTCCGTCGTCTCGGAAATACCGATCGCGGCACGATGGCGCGTGCCGAGGTCGCGGGAAATGGCATTGGATTCGCTCAGCGTAGTGAGCATGCAGGAAGCCGCTACGATGCGGTTCCCGCGGATGATGACCGCGCCGTCATGCAGCGGCGTATTTGGTTCGAATATGTTCTCGAGGAGCGGCGCGGAGATCTCGCTGTCCAGGGTGGTGCCTGTCTCGACGACGTCCTTGAGGCCGGTGCGCTGCTCAAACACGACCAGGGCACCTACGCGGCGGCGGGAAAGGGTGGTCAGGCACTGTACGATCTCGGTAACGATGCGCGTGTTCTCATCCACGCTGCTGCTGCCGGGAAGCTCAAGCTTGGCGCCGCGGCCCAGCTGTTCAAGGGCATGACGCAGCTCGGGCTGGAACAGGATGACCATGACCAGGACACCGTTGCTGACGATCAGCTTCAGGATCCATGTGATCGCCGTAAGCCCGAGGAGTTCTGAAAGGAAGCGTGCTGCGAGCAGCAGAATAAAACCCTTGACAACGTCGCTCGCGCGCGTGCCGCGGGTAAGCATAATAAGCTGGTAGATAAGGAACGCTACCAGGAGAATATCCAGAATATCGCTGATCTGCGGACGGTGGAAGATGTTCCAGAAGAACATACCGATCTGGTTTACAAAGCTGCCCACTTCCTGCCGACCTCTCTTTCCGTCCCTATACATACATTATATATATTTTTTATGGTTTTGTTAAGAGGGTAAAACAGAAATATTACAAAAAATGTTTCAGAATTTACAGGATAAAGCAGTCAAGTATCAGGAGAATTGTCAGACATATTATTGGCGAGCAGTGTACCGATGGACGGTTCCAGAACTTGGCGAGCAGT
>JAFZPO010000040.1 GCA_017550305.1 Clostridia bacterium | reverse complement strand
CGGAGGAACCGAGGAGCAGTGGAGCCAGGTAAGTGTTGGCGACTATAATGATCGACTGCTGAAAGCGGATGAATTCAACTATACACAGCAGACTGCAGCAGTAGTGAGCATAGCGATCAGCGGAGAATACAAGACTGAGTATGAGATCGGAGAAGAATTCGATCCCACGGGCATTGTTGTAACTGCAACGCTGAGCGACGAGACTACAAAAGATGTAAGCGCAGAAGTAATATTCACTGGGTTCGATAGCACTGAAGCTGGCGAAAAAACTTTGACTGCAACCTATGGAACAGGTAACTCTGCGGTATCTACTACTTTTGTGATTACAGTAAATTCGACTGTTTTGTCAGTAATTAGTATTAAAATCAGCGGAGGGTATAAAACAGAGTATGAGATCGGTGAGGAACTGGATATAACCGGGCTGGTTGTAACGGCGTACATGAGTGACGGGACTACCAAAGATGTAACTTCCGATGTGGTTATTACTGGTTTTGACAGCTCCGAAGCAGGCAATATAACGCTTGTTGTTACTTATAGAACAGGTGATTCCACTGTAAGTACAACATTTTCGGTCACTGTCAATCATGACGGTTTGCAAGTCGACCTTAGCCAGTTTTCTTTCCAGCTAAATCAGTATAGAGGGCTGACAGTTACACCTTCGGCTGTACAGTTAGAGAATACAACGTATTATCTCGAAGTACCAGCGTGGGCGGTAAATCAATTCAATACTGTGTTTACAATTTCTGCTCCTTCTGAGTTTTCAACTGATTATTCTGTTGTTTACACATCATATACCAACAATAACATTCATTTTCCGTCAGAAGGAACCATTAAGAGAGCGGTCAATGGCACAGTTGAAGTGACAGATTACTTTGTTATTAGCGAGGATTTGGAATACTCTAACTTCACATTTAAGTTTGAAAACTCCCAGCGGGATTATACGTTGATTCTTGTCCCTTATAATGATTTAAACTCGCTTAAAGTTTATAAGAGTCTTTCTGACGTTGGAACTGCTAACGAATTGCCGGTTAGTATTATTGGAGCAAATTCTTATTCCGTCTCTGCACTGCAAAACTCTACAATATATCTACAGATTAAAGGGGGAATTATAAATGCCAACTTAACAGATAGTGAGATAAATGTGGATGGTGCCAAAAAAGAGGATAGTTATCTGTTCAGTTATGATGTTGGAACTGCGGGAGAGTATGAACTGACAGTTCATATTACCAATACCGCGTATGTCATGGAGGAAAGACAGTATAGAATCATTGTCTATAGTGTAGAGACAGACCATACCCCGATTATTTCGAATTACGGAGGTAATATACAAAGAACTGTCTATTATGAGCAAGGAGAAACCGGTACCCTGTTTCTCGAAACAGAAAACACGGACGAAAACACAGTTTTCACATGGTTCAATAATAAAGGCGAAGTTATCCAGGAAAACTCTTCGACTCTGTTTTTTGACACATCTGTTCCCCAGATATTTACTGTATGGTGTGTTGTTACAAATGAAGTCAACAATGTATCGTATTCAGCCAGATCAGCGATGATTTCAATTGGGATTCGACCGATTAGTGACATCGCTGTACCGATATTTGTAAAGCAACCTGTTTCGGCAGAATATACAGTGGGATCAATGGCGGAACCCTTGGAGGCGGAGATTAGTGTTCCTGGAGGCGGTTATCTTTATGATTATCAGTGGTTTGAAAACAACGCTGATTCTTCAGAGGGAGGCACTCCAGTATCTGATATTATAAGGACAGCCTATGGAAAGGTAACATATACGCCTGAAACAAATAGAGAGGGATCGTTCTGGTATTATTGTGAAGTTGTGGCAATTTTCAGCCTCAATAATGAAGAACAGTTTTTTAGCAATCCCGCAGTAACAAGTCCAGCACAAATAAAGTTTACCAAAGCAAAGCTTTCTTTCGATGGGGATGGAACTGCCCAAAATCCATATCTGATAAAGACATATGCAGACTTAATTGAACTGCGAGATAGTGTTGCAGAGGGGAACTCTTTTTCAGGAGTATACTTCCAACTCGCAAACAATATTCCATTAGAATCCGACTGGATTCCGATTGGAATAACAGTCGATGGAACAAACGATGTTGCCAAAACAGGAAATCTTCGAGCATTTAGCGGGATCTTTGATGGAAACGGGAAAACAATTACTATAGCACATGGTGGACTTCCCTTGTTCAACTATGTGAACGGGGCAACAATCCAAAACCTGAATATTTATGGAACTCAGATCAATGGCTATGGATTGATCAACGAGATGCATGGTTATGGGTTGTCAGGGACCTCTGTTACTATTAGTGGAGTACGTATACTCAGCGGCACAAAGATACTAAAATCCGGCCTGTTTGGCGGGGAAATCGATGGGAATATCAATGGATTTGCGGGCGTGAGCGCAGGATATGAAGCCCACATCACTGACTGTACAATCGAATCAGGTGTAACAATCGGGTACGATGGATCTCAGTCTTACATAGGGTCGTTTGTTGGAAGGCTCCAGGGAACGATTGAAAACTGTGTCAGCTTTGCCACTGTTAATGGAACGAACTATGTTGGTGGTATAATTGGGACTAGAGATAATGCTCTTGGCAAATGTACGGTAATTGGATGTGAGTTTAATGGTACTGTGACAGCCTCCGGAGATAATGCAGGTGGCATCGTAGGCGGTGGTTATTCTAACTCCACTGCTCCAAATGGCGTGAAGGTCACTGTGCAGAACTGCCTGTGCGGCGAGGACGCGGTTGTGACCGGCAAAAACAATGTCGGAGGTATTTTGGGCGGCGATGTCTATGTCGCTTGTGCATGGAACAGCTATTCCTTTATCGGAAATCAGTTTACAGGAACAGTCAGCGGTAACAGCAATGTCGGCGGAATCATTGGGTTTTATGACAGTTTGAACGTCAATGACAACATAGCGGGTAACTATTATAAAAAAGACTGTGGCGCTTCTGAAGGTATCGGCAAGGTTGCCTATGTAGACACAAACTGCATAACGCATGAAACAGCCAGTGGAGCAGTTTATTTTAATACCGAAGTAAGCACAGGAGGATGTCCAGATGTGGCGGGATGCCATTGGCAGGTCGGTCTGCAGCGTAGCGACGATCCCCTCGGCACGGATAAGGAAAAACTAACGACCTGCAATCAGTCTGCTGAGGTCGTGCCTGTCAGCCTGACCATTAGCGGGACACCGAAAAAACAGGAGTACACAGTTGGCGATGTTTTCAACCCGGTGCAGGATCTGGATGGAATCACACTGACTGTAGCTTATAGTGATGGAAGTAAAAAAGTAGTCTCTCTGTCCGAGGTTACAGTTGGAAATCTGGATACCTCCACAGCAGGGACGGATAAAAAAGTAACCATCACCTATGGTTCGGTTAGCGCATTCATCACTCTGACTGTAAAACCTAAAGCAGCGCATGCAAGCGTGACTATATCTGTCCTTGGACACTATCTCCATGACAGTGACACTGACGGTCAGTATCATGGCCTTGCCAACGGCGGATTGTCTACATGGGCCGGGGCTAAAGCTTATGAGGCAGAAACAACCGAAACCGTATGGGATGTGCTGCAAAGAGCTTTTGCCGCGAATGGCATCACTCCGATTTACACCTATAGCTCTACATATGGCAGCATCTACATCAGCGGGCTAAGGTATAACGGCCTTACTTTGGAAGAATTCAGCAATGGTAAGAACTCTGGGTGGTTGTATACCATTAACGGCGTTGAAGCAAATGTGGGTGTCAGCTTACAGTATGTAAAGGATGGAGATGTCATCGTCTTTTTCTACACTGACGATTACACGCAAGAAAGTGGATCTCAACAGTATAATGACGATGATACTAAAGCAGCGAAAGCGGTTGAGAAGCTGATCGATGCTATTGGAACTCCAGTAACACTAGATAGTGAGGCTAAAATTGAAGCAGCCAGAAAAGCCTATGATACGCTGAACTTTAAACAAAAATCCTTGGTCAGCAATTACGCGACTTTGATAGCGGCTGAAGAAGCATTGAAAAAACTGAAGGAAGAAGAGGACCAGAAAGCGGTTGACGCGGTCATAGCACGAATTGACCAAATCAATATGCAAATGCCTGTAACGATTCAGGCAGCACGAGACGCATATGACCGATTGACGGATGCTCAAAAGGCACGTGTTACCAATTACGCAAAGCTCGTCGAAGCCGAGAGAAAGCTAGAAGAGGATAAAGCAACCGCTGCGGATAAAGCGGCAGCAGCAGTTGTTATCGGGCTCATCTCCAAGATCAATAACCCTGTTTCTATGGCTGACGAAGCAGCAATTAAAGAAGCACGCGAAGCCTATAACCAGCTAACGGAACTTCAAAAGCGTTTCGTGTCGAATTATAATCAACTGACTGACGCTGAAAGACAGTTGGCAAATCTGAAGGCAACGGAAGAAGACAAGAAGGCTGCGGCGGAAGTCGCTGCGCTGATCGACGCTATCGGTTCACCGGTCACCCGCGAGGATGAGGAAGCGATCAAGGAAGCTCGGTTTGCTTACGACGCTTTGACGGACGTGCAGAAAGCTCTTGTGACTAACGCAGATAAGCTTACGAATGCCGAGTATAATCTTGCAGTTCTGAAGGCGACAGCGGAAGACAAAGCAGCGGCTGTAGCTGTTGAAAAGCTGATTTCTGCGCTGAATTCTCCTGTCACCAAGGATGACGAAGGGGCAATTCAGGCTGCAAGAAAAGCCTATGACTCCTTGACGGATGTCCAAAAAGCCCTTGTGACAAACGCCAATGCGCTTGTTTCTGCGGAGAGGGAGCTGGCTGAATTGAAAGCCACTGAGAAGGACAAAGAGGCGGCAGCGAAAGTTGAACAGATGATTGCTGCGCTGAACCTGCCTGGAACACTGGCCGATGAAGAGGCCATTTTGACAGCTCGTGAAGCCTACGATCAGTTGACCGATTTGCAGAAAGCGCTTGTCACAAACCTTGGGCGGCTGGTCAAGGCAGAAAATGATCTCGCCAAACAAAAGGAGGCTGAAAAGGGCCAGGATGCATACAAGACCACCGGTGATTATATCGAGAGCCTTGGAGATCTGGATAACACCAGCGACTGGATGGCACTTGGCATGGTCAGAAGTGGACGTCAGATCAACGAAGATCATTTTATTCAGAGTGTTATCGCATATGTTCAGGAAAATGCCAACGCGAATGAACAGCTTCACCGGGCCCGGTCTTCGGATAACTCCCGTACGATCCTTGCTCTGACCGCGCTGGGCTACGACGTCACAAATGTCGGTGGACACAACCTGCTGATGGGTCTGACGGATCTGGATTACGTGAAGAAGCAGGGCATCAACGGACCAATCTGGGCGCTGATTGCTTATGACTCCAATCAGTATGAGATCCCGGAGAATCCCAATGCGGCGGATCAGACCACCCGGGAAAAGATCATCGACTATCTGCTGGATCAGCAACTCCCGGACGGCGGCTGGGCACTGAGCGGTACTATTTCTGACTCGGATATCACCGGCATGACTCTGCAGGCGCTGGCTCCGTACTACAAGACGAACCCCGAAGTGAAGAAAGCAGTGGACGAGGCGTTGGATACTCTGTCAAGGATGCAAAATGCGGACGGCAGTTTCTCCGCTTTCGGCGGCGACGGCGGGCTTGTGCCTACCAGCGAGTCCATTTCTCAGGTCCTTGTGGCACTTTCTGCCCTGGGGATCGATGCAGATAAGGATCCTCGGTTCATCAAGAACGGCAATTCAGTCCTCGATGCTCTGCTTTCCTACTACGTAGAAGGCGGCGGATTCCGCCATATCATGGAATATGGCCGTGATGGCATGGCTACCGAGCAGGCGTATTACGCATTGACAGCCTATTACCGTATGCTGGACGGCAGAACGAGCCTCTATGACATGACCGACGTGGCTGTTCCCCATGCAACGCCTGAGGTGACGGCAACGCCGGAACCCACGGCAGCTCCGGAAGAACCGGAGGAAGAAGTTGCTCTCGCGGTTGACGCCGCTGAGGGCGAGGACGAGAAGAAAGGCGTGTCTGCGGTGTGGATCGCTCCTCCCGTCGGCATCGCAGGAATTGTGGCGTATCTGCTTGACAGAAAACGTAGAAAAGCCAAGGGCTGATTTATGCCCTAAATAACCGTGAGCCAGAGGCGGGAAACCGCCTCTGGCTTTCGGGGCAATTATGGTGCCTGGGGCTTCCCGCCATAGTGGAGGCCGAGGAGGAGATTACATGAACAGAAAGAAGAAAAAGAAAAGCATATTTGCCAATTCCGTCATGGTCGCCGTAATCACCATGATCCTGGTGGGGGGCGTCCTTGGCGTGGGATATATCCGGGGCTGGTTCGGGGACCGGGGCTCCGACGCGGCGGTGCTCTCTGACGTAAAGGGCATCGTGAACATGACCCGGAACGGCGTCACCTACCCGGTGGAGCAGGACACGCCTCTGCGAGCCGGCGACGTGATCGCCTGCACCCCCGGGGGCTCGGCGGCCATCCGTATAAGCTCCGGCAGCGCCCTGGCCATCGGGGAGCAGGCGGCCATGACGGTCCTTGATCCGTCCTCCCGTGGCTTTGCCGTGGACGTGTCCAACGGCGAGCTGTTCGCCTTTGTCACCGACCCGAGCGCAAAGCCTGTCACTCTTGAATTCGACGGCAAAAGCGTCTCAGTTCAGAACGCCATCGTCTCTCTGAGCCGCCGCACCGGCGCTCAGAATGTGAACGTGTACTACGGTACAGTAGGCGACGCCTCCGCGGGCCAGGTCTTGAATTGGGTGCAGGATACCTTGACAGTAGATCCTTTGCAGATCGTCAGCCTGAACGCCTTTTCGGTGCGGCAGCTCCGGGCGGCTAATACCGTGGCCGAGTGTTGCTTCACCAACGCCGAGCTGGATCAGATGGAGGCGGAGCGCGCTGCAGAGAAGGAGGCAACCAGCTTGGCCTCCATGTCCGAGGCACTTGCGGATCTGGATCTTGCCTATGAGTGTACCGTAACTATCGTGTGCGACACCATCTTGAACAACTGGGACAAGCTAGAAGTGGCCAAGCAGGAGTTCGTCCCCGAGGACGGGGTGATCCTGCCACCTACCACAGTGCCCTTTGCCGAAGGAGAGACAGCCTTCGACGTGCTCAAGAGAGTGTGCGACGCTTACGGTATCCAGATCGAATACAGCTGGACTCCCCTGTATAATTCCAACTATGTTGAGGGCATTAATTATCTCTATGAGTTTGATTGCGGTGCCGAGTCCGGCTGGATGTTCAAGGTCAACGGCTGGTTCCCCAATTACGGCTCCTCAGCCTATGTAATGCAGGACGGGGACAACATGGTCTGGTGTTATACCTGCGTGGGTCTCGGCGTCGATGTAGGAGGCCAGGCCTGGTGAAAAATGAAGAAAACGACGCGTTTTCCCGCTGCCATCCCTCGGTAGGTTTTCTGTTTTTCGTAGGAGCCATCGGCTTCGGCGCCATGATCCTCCATCCCATCTATATACTTGCCTCCGGGCTGTTTGCTGTGTCATACTATTGTCTGCTGAAGGGCGCAAAGGGGATCCGAATGGTGTTTTTCTCTATCCCCGTGTTCCTGTTTTTGACCTTTGCCAACCCTCTGGTGAACCACGACGGGCAGAGAGTGTTGACCTACGTGTTCGGAAAGCCCTACACTCTGGAGGCCCTGATCTACGGCATGGTCATCGCCGGCATGCTCATCGTCATGCTCCTGTGGGCGGGGTGCTACAACGCCGTCATGACCTCGGACAAGTTCATGACCCTGTTCGGGGGGATGATTCCTACGTTGTCTATGCTGCTGCTGATGGTGCTGCGCCTGGTGCCCAACATGATCCGGAAGATCGGACAATTGGCGGGAGCGAGAAAGTGCATAGGCCGCGGAGCTGGGGAGAACGCCACCAAAAAGGAAAAGGCGGTGGACAGCCTGAACGTCCTCTCCGCCCTGATGACCTGGGCTCTGGAAGGGGGCGTCATTACCGCTGACTCCATGAAGGCCCGGGGTTACGGCACGAACAAGAGAACAGCCTTTCAGATGCACACTATGAAAAACCGTGACCGGGTATTGCTCGCCCTTATGGCGGTACTGGCGGCGGCTGTGATCTGGCTGATCGCCGCAGGAGGGACCGCAGCGGACTATACCCCGGTGATGAACATCACTCCCGTGACAGGAAACCATCTTTTGGGCTTTCTGGCCTACTGCGTGTTCCTGTCCCTGCCCACGGTGTTATACATAAAGGAGGCTGTGCAATGGCACATTTCGAGATCAAGGATCTGAGTTTTTCCTATGCGTCGGCAAAGGGAAAGCTGTCTCTGGATAAAGTGAGCTTCGCCGTCCAACGGGGCGAATACATTGTTTTGTGCGGCAAGAGCGGCAGCGGCAAGACCACCCTGCTGAAGCAGCTCAAGCCGGTGCTGGCCCCTGCAGGGAAGCGCAGCGGCGAGGTGCTGTTCAACGGCACGCCTGTCCGTCAGCTTTCAGAGCGCGACCAGGCGGCTAAGATCGGGTACGTGATGCAGAACCCGGACGATCAGATCGTCACGGACAAGGTGTGGCACGAGCTGGCATTCGGACTGGAATCCTTAGGCTGCGACCAGACAACCATGCGCTCCCGTGTGGCAGAGATGGCCTGCTACTTCGGCATCCAGGACTGGTTCCACAGGGACGTTTCCAATCTCTCCGGGGGACAGAAGCAGCTTTTGAACTTGGCCTCCATTATGGCCATGCAGCCGGAGGTGCTGATCCTGGACGAGCCCACCAGCCAGCTGGACCCCATCGCGGCCTCAGACTTCTTGAACACCGTAAGAAAGATAAACCTTGAATTAGGCACCACGGTGATCATCACGGAGCACCGGCTGGAGGACATCTTCCCCCACGCGGACCGGGCCGTGGTGATGGATCAGGGTAAGGTCATCGCCAACGACATGCCCCGGAACATAGGGAAGTTGCTGTACGAGCAGCAAAACCCCATGTTCACCGCCATGCCCACACCCGTCCGAGTGTTCTACGGCTCCGGAGCCAATGGGGATTGTCCTCTCACGGTCCGTGAGGGCCGGACCTGGCTCAGCGAGGCGTTCCCGGAGGGGGCAAAAGAAAAAAGCCTCCCCGAGGTCAAGAATCCCGTGGAGGACGCGGAGCCGGCCCTCACCATGAAGGAGCTGTGGTTCCGGTATGAAAAGGACTCACCGGACATTATGCGGGGCGTTAGCGCCGACGTGCCTACTGGCAGCCTCTTTGCCATCGTGGGAGGAAACGGCGCGGGCAAATCCACCACTCTCAAGGCCATCTGTGGCATCAACAGGCCGTACAGAGGAAAGATAAAGCTCTTTGGGAAACCGGTGGAGAAGTATAAATCCGCGGAGCTGTTCAACCACTGCCTGTCCATGCTCCCCCAGGACCCCAAGAGCCTGTTCGTGAAGAAGACGGTACGGGAAGACCTGGAGGAGATGAATAAGGACAAGGCCCGGGTCATGGAGATAGCGGAGCTGTGCCAGATCGTGCCGCTGCTGGACTCCCATCCCTATGACCTCTCCGGGGGCGAGCAGCAGCGGGCGGCTCTGGCCAAGGTGCTGCT
>JAFZPO010000039.1 GCA_017550305.1 Clostridia bacterium | reverse complement strand
CGCGCACGACCATGTAGGTCGGGATCATGCCGCCGCTGAAGTACATGGTGAAGACCATGAGCTTGAGGATCACCTTGCGCCCGACGAAGTCCGGGCGTGAAAGCGCGTAGGCGCAGGGAATAGTCAGCAGAAGACCCATGACCGTCGTGCCCACCGCATAGATCGCGGTGTTTCCATAGCCGCGCAGCACGCGCGCGTCACCGAAGACCATCTTATAGCCGCTCCAGTTGATGTCCCTGGGCAGCAGGATGACCTTGCCGTTCGTGATGGCGCTCGGGCCGCTGATGGAAGCGATGAAAACGAAGTACAGGGGATAGAGCACGATCAGAAGGCAGATGATGCAGACGACGGTGACGGCGAAGTCGAAGACGGCATCAAAAGTGGTTTTCCTTTTCATACCGCACCTCACCAAAGCCCAGAGCCTGTCAGCACGTTTGCAGCCTTATTGACCGAAATGACCAGCAGGAAATTGATGATATTGTTAAACAAGCCGACAGCGGTGGAAAGGCTGTACTGGCCCTTTTGAAGACCCATTTTATATACGTAAGTCGAGATGATCTCGGAAACTTCAAGGTTCAGATCGTTCTGCAGCAGGTAGGCTTTCTGGAAGCCGACGCTCATGACGCGGCCGCAGCGCAGGATAAGAAGGATCACGATGGTGGGCAGGATGCCCGGGATATCGATGTGCCAGATGCGCTGCATGCGGTTCGCGCCATCCACGATGGCCGCTTCATGCAGTTCGGGACTGACACCGGCAAGCGCCGCGATATAGATGACGGCACTGTAGCCCGTCTGGCGCCATACGCCGCTGCCGACGTAAAGGGCGCGCCAGTATTTGGGGTAGTTCATATAGTCGACGGCCTGGCCGCCGAGCTTCAGGGAGATCTGGTTTACGATACCGGACTGGGAAAAGAATGCGACGACCATGCCGCAAAGGACCACGACCGAGATGAAATAGGGTGCGTAAGTGACAGACTGCGTAAACTTGCGCAGCCAGGCGATCGGTGTATAGTGCAGCACCAGGGCCAGCAGGATCGGCATGGGGAACATGAGCATTTCCATGAAGGAGATGATCAGGGTGTTGCGCACGATCTCATAGAAGTTATATGAGTTGAAGAATTTGATAAAGTACTTGAAGCCTACCCAGTCCGAGCCCCAGATGCCGCGAGCCGGTTTATAGTTACGGAACGCGATCTGGATGCCGTACAGCGGAAGATAATGGAAAATGACGATATACGCCAGTGTGGGCAGGACGAACAGGTACAGCATCCAGTTGGACAGCACCTTGCGGCGGAACTGCTTGAGGATGCCTGCAGACGACTTGGTGCTCATAGCATGCTCCTTGGGCGATGTTGGCAGAATGAATAAGGGAAAGGGGGCCGGCGGATGCCGGCGCCCCATTCCGGATACGCTTAGTCGTTGCGGGTCAGATACTCATTGAACAGGTCGAGATAGCCGTCCACATCCATGCGCTTGAGCGTGCTCAGATAGGTGTTCCAGGTCTCATCCGTGATGCCGTGCACGATGGATTCGGCCTTGAAGCGGTTGCAGTAGGTGTTGATCTCGGTCTCCTTGTCGGAGAGCTCTTCGAGCTGGTCGGCATCCCAGTAACCGTGGCGGACGACGGTGTAATGGATGGTCGCGTCGTCCAGCTGGTCCGCGACTGTCTTGTAGAAGAACGCGCGGCCGGCGCCCTTGACTTCAGTCTTCGGGTCATCCAGCTTCAGCAGCTCGTAGATGCCGCCGTAGCTGAGGCCATTCAGATGCGCGCTGTAGGTCTGGCGGTACTTGCCGTAAGCCAGACCGGAATCCAGGGCAGCGCCCATGAGGTAGGTGTAGTAGTGTTCGCCATCCTCGGCATAGCACCAGATCTCATCCTTGTTGCCGTAGCGCCACTGCGCCCAGGTCTCGAAATCATCATTGATCGCATCGATGAAGGAGAGCAGGACTTCGGGGTTCTTGCAGGCGGTGGTGACAGCCATGCCTTCGAGGGCCTCAAAGTCGGAATGGCTCATGACGAGCTTCTCATGATCGCCGTTCTCCAGGTAGACGATGGGCGTCCAGTTGGAAAGGCCGTCCTTGAAGCACATATCCGGGCAGTAGTTGATGCAGAACGCGACCATGCTGGAATCCTCATAGAAGCGCGTGCTGTAATCATCATAGGTCATGGAGTACACATCGGTGTTGATCAGGCCTTCTTCGTACCACTTGGCCAGCACGGTCAGGGCTTCCTTGTAGTTGTCCTTGTCGGCGATGAACTCGACGTTCTTCTGGGTCTCATCCGTATAGGCGGTATAGTTGGAAGTGTAGAGCGGTACGCCGAAGAAGCGGAACATGTCGTCCAGACCGCCGCGGTAGTTGTTGCAGGCGAGCAGCGGAATCTCATCCGTGGCGCCGTTGCCGTTGATGTCGTTGTCGCGGGCAATGATCAGGGCGTCATGCAGCTCTTCGATGCTGGAAGGAATCTTGCCATCCAGGTAGTTCGCAAGGAAGGTATCATTGACGTAGAGCATACCGGTGTTGATGATGCTCAGGCCCTTGCCGGAGTCGTTGGGGCCGGCGGCAACGGGCAGGCAGTAGATACCGCCGTCCGTCATGGTCAGCATATCCTTGATCAGGGGATTCTCATTCAGATAGCGGTTCCAGTTGGGCATATATTCTTCCAGGTAGGGGGTGAGGTCAAGCAGGACTTCATAGTTGTTCACTACGTCGAAGCTGCCGCCCGCAAACGCGTCGGGAAGGGTATTGCCGGCGATCATCTGGGTGACCTTCTCGGCATAGGAAGTGCTCTTGAAGGGCATCCATTCGATCACGACGTTGGTCTTCGCGCTCAGTTCCTGATAGCATTTCTTTTCACCATAATCGGTGCTCAGGTCCTGTGCGCCCTGCTTGACAACGACGGAGAACGTCATGGGCTCGCTGAGCGGGAACAACCCGTCGGCCAGCGCGGTGCCTGCGGCGCAGAGCAGCAGTATAGCCGTGAGAAGGATTGCGATTGTGCGTTTCATGGTCTGCCTCCTTTTTGCTTGAACAGTGTCACGTATTCAGTTTGCGCAATCGAGCGCTGTTATGAATATTATAAAATCCGCAATATGAAAAAACAAGCAAATTGCACATTGCTGCACTTTTTGCTTGCATTTTGCACGTTTCAGTTTCCGGGCCAGATCGTTTCCATTCCCGCGTTCTGGAAGAGGCGCAGCCATTGCTCATCGGGCTGCTTTTCTGTGACGATGTAGTCAAGACCGTTTAGACCGCATATGACATGGTTGTTGACTGCGCCGAACTTGTTGGAGGTGCACAGCAGCGCGGTCTTACGGCTGATGCGGACAGCCTGGTCCAGGATGGCGGCGATCTCCGCGTTCCAGCACAGGACCTGTCCGTCCGGCGAAAGCCCCTTCGGCGAGAAGAAGCAGATGTCGGCCCGGAACTGTTCGAGCTGCGCGAACGCCTTGGTGCCGACGGTCCCGAGAAGCTTCTCATCCACTGTCCCGCCGATGAAGAAGACACCGGGGGAGCGCAGCTGGGCCAGGCAGTCGAGCGCGATCTGGAGACCGTTCGTGATGACCGTCAGATCCTTCTTCTTGCTCAGGAACGGAAGCATGTACGATACCGTGCTGGAAGGCGCCAGGTACAGCGTGTCCCCGTCCCGGACGAGGTCTGCACCCAGCTCGCCGATCAGCTGTTTCTCGGGAATGCGGTCATGCTTGCGGACGAGGTACGTCTGCTGCGTGATCGAGTTGTTCGCCAGAGTCGCGTATCCGTAGGAGCGGGAGATCAGCCCCTGCTTCTCCAGATACGACAGGTCGCGGCGGATCGTATACGAGCTGACGCCGCATTTTTCAGCGAGCTTTGATACGTTGACGTTCTTGTGTACTGAAAGCTCGTTCACAATGATCTCCATACGGATCGCATTCATATCTAGGCCTCCGCGTGATTGCTGATCCTATTATATTCCCGCGCGCGTATTCTGTCACGCCTCAGGCCCAAAAATACCCTCAGACAAAAATACCGCCAAAAAACAAAATCAGGCATTGACTTTATCGCTTTTATGCGTTAAAGTGATAAAGTAATTTTTCCCGGAAAGGATGAGGAAAGATGCTTCTCAAGATTTTGATGCTGGTTATCTTCTTTGGTGTTATGGTGGGTATCGGCCTGTACTGCCGCCGCAATGCGACGAACGTGGACGGTTTCGTGCTGGGCGGACGCGCGGTCGGACCCTGGCTGACGGCCTTTGCCTTTGGTACTTCCTATTTTTCCGCTGTTATTTTTGTCGGTTATGCGGGCCAGTTCGGCTGGAAATACGGCATTGCCGCCACATGGGTGGGCATCGGCAATGCACTGATCGGCTCTCTGCTTGCATGGGCAGTGCTCGGACGCCGCACGCGCATCATGACGCAGCACCTGTCCAGTGCTACCATGCCGGAATTCTTCGGCAAGCGCTTCAGCAGCAAGTCGCTGAAGATCGCGGCCTCTGCTGTCATCTTTATTTTCCTGATCCCTTACACCGCCAGCCTTTACAACGGCCTGAGCCGCCTGTTCGGCATGGCGTTCGGCCTTCCCTACGAGGTCTGCATCATCGGCATGGCCATCATCACATGCGTCTACGTCATCTGGGGAGGTT
>JAFZPO010000038.1 GCA_017550305.1 Clostridia bacterium | reverse complement strand
TGGATGCCGCCCAGGCCCGGTCCGCCGCGCTGTACGTTCACGATGAGTCCCGGCAGGTCGCATCCCGCCATATAGCTGATTCCTTCGCTCTTCAGCGAGATCCCGGGGCTGGAAGAGGAGGTCATGGCCCGCTTGCCGGCAGCGGCCGCGCCGATGACCATATTGATGGCTGCGATCTCGCTCTCAGCCTGAAGGAAGGTGCCGCCGATCTTGGGCATGCGGCGGGACATGTATGCCGCGACCTCGGTCTGCGGTGTGATCGGGTATCCGAAGTAGTGCCGGCATCCGGCCAGGATCGCGGCCTCGGCCAGCGCTTCGTTGCCCTTCATCAGGATCTTGTCTGCCATGGCTTTTCCCTCCTTACTTTTCCACCGTGATCACACAGTCAGGGCACATCGTCGCGCAGAAAGCACAGGCGATGCACTTTTCCTGATCGTCGATCTGGGCAGGGTGGTGTCCCTTGGCATTGATCTCATCCTTGCTCAGCGACAGGATCCCCTTCGGGCATGCCGTGACGCACAGGCCGCAGCCCTTGCACAGATCCTTTTCGAATGTTACCTTTGCCATAACGTCTATCTCCTCTACCAAATCGTTTTTTGTAGTGTTATCGGGAATATCTCGCCAATATCATCCGGGAGCTGCGATGCGATATCGCTGCGTGCCGCCGTGAAGACCACGGGCAGCCCGCTTATGCGTTCCAGTTCATGCAGTACGGGCAGTGCGTCCGTGAGCGTTCCGGGCACGGTCTCGCGTCCCAGGTTCGTGTTGTGCACGATGCCCGTGAACGGGAGCCGGCAGGCTTCCTCGATCTCGCGCATGATCCCCAGTGCGCTCTGCGCGTCGCGCGTCAGCGGACGCGAGCGGTTGAACACGAAGAGCATATCATAATCGTTCTCTTCCAGGATTGCCGGGACATACCTGCCCAGCGCGAGCGCGCCGCGGTCGTCGCCGCCGACGTCGAGCACAGCGTACGTTTCCCTGTCCTCGGTCAGCGCGTAGGCTTCCTGCGGCATGGCGGGCACGTCCACGTTGCTGTTCGCATAGGCGGACGATATCACCTTTATGCCTGCCGCAGCGAGTTCCTTCTCGCTGTCCTTTGCCCTGTAGTACGGGTTGACGATGTCCAGGTCGCCCAGGGATACGCGGAGCCCCTGTCCTGCCAGAAAGAGCGCGTAATTGACGGCAATGTTCGTCTTGCCGCTGCCGTAATGCCCGGCAAACAGCGTGATCCTTTTCGTTCTCATCCGCTTACAGCTGATTGCGCTGGATCTTGCCGCTGGTCGTCTTGGGCAGCGAGTCGCGGAAGACGACGATGCGCGGGTACTTGTAAGGCGCGGTATGCGACTTGACGTAGTCCTGGATCTCCTTCTTGAGCTCCTCGGTCGCTTCCGTGCCGCGCGTGAGCACGATGCTCGCCTTGACGACCTGGCCGCGCACCGGATCGGGCGCCGCGGACACGCCGCACTCGAGCACGTAAGGCAGTTCCATGATCACGTTCTCGATCTCGAACGGGCCGATGCGGTAGCCGCTGCTCTTGATCACGTCGTCGATGCGGCTCACATACCAGAAGTAGCCGTCCTCATCCTTGTATGCGACGTCGCCGGTATGATACAGCCCGCCATGGAAGGCTTCCTGCGTCTTTTCCTCGTCCTGGTAGTATTCCTTGACGAGGCCGCACGGACGGCCCTTGTCCACACGGATGCAGATCTCGCCCGCAGTGCCGACCGGGACCGGCTTGCCTTCGCTGTCGAAGATGTCGATGTCATAGCTCGCCACAGGCTTGCCCATGGAGCCGAGCTTGGGCGTCATGCCGACCGTATTGGCCACGAGCACCGTGCCTTCCGACTGGCCGAAGCCCTCCATGATGGACAGGCCGGTCGCTTCCTGGAAGCGGCGGAAGACCTCGGGGTTCAGGGCTTCGCCCGCGGTCGTCATATGCTTGACGGAGGAAAGGTCGTACTTGCGGATATCCTCGCGGATCATCATGCGCAGCATGGTCGGCGGCGCGCAGAAGGTCGTGATGCCGTACTTGCCGAACATGGGCAGGATGTCCTCGGGATGGAAGCGGTCAAAGTCATAGATGAACAGCGGCGCCTCGCACAGCCATTGTCCGTACAGCTTGCCCCACATCGATTTCGCCCAGCCTGTGTCCGAAATGGACAGGTGCAGGCCGTTCGGATCGACCTGGTGCCAGTACCTGGCCGTGACGAAATGCCCGAGCGGGTATGTGAAGGTATGCACCGCGATCTTGGGATAGCCCGACGTGCCGCTCGTAAAGAACATCAGCATGTTCTCCTCGCCGCCCGGCGCGTCCTCGGGGCGGTTGTAGTGGCTCGAGAAGACCTTGTATTCCTCGTCAAAGCAGCGCCAGCCGTCCTTTTTGCCGTTGACCACGATGCGCGTGAGCGGCGCGTCGTACTGGGCGGCCGCCTTGTCGGCTTCATCGGTCACGGCGCCGTCTGCCGTGCACAGGATCGCGGACACGCCCGCCGCCTTATAGCGGTAGGCGATGTCCTTTTCAAGCAGCTGGTTCGGCGCAAGGATCACGACCGCGCCGAGCTTGTGCAGGGCGTTGATGATGAACCAGAACTGGTAATGCCGTTTCAGGATCAGCATCACCTTGTCGCCGCGGCGGATACCGATGGAATTGAAATAGTTGGCGGCACGGTTGCTCTCATGGCGCACGTCATTGAACGTGAACCTGCGCTCCGTACCATCCTGCGCCACATGCAGGAACGCCAGCTTGTTGGGCTCCTTCAGCGCGATGGCGTCCACGACGTCATACGCGAAGTTGAAGTGTTCCGTATTCTTGTACTTGATGCCCAGCAGCGCGCCGTTCTCGTCCTCTTCAGGCTCGATGAACTGCTCATAGACACGCGGCTGCTTGTCCTCGCTGCGCTTGACGCCGGGGACCTGTACGTTTTCACCGGAAGTGTGCGCAATATACTCGGTCGGGTTCAGCACGACGGCATAGAACTCGCAGTCCTCGCCACCGACGGCGACCATGCCGTGCGGGGTGCTCGAATCATAATAGATGGTATCGCCGGGGCCCAGCACTTCGCTGTGCGTGCCGACCTGGACCTTGAGGTGCCCGCTGATGACCAGGTCGAACTCCTGGCCGTAATGCGTAGTCAGCGGGATCTCCCTGCGCTCGGCATCCTCATCGTACTCGGCCAGCGTATACAGGGGCTCTGCAATACGGTCTTTATAGGACGCGGCCATGTTGTAATAGGTCATGCCGTGCGCCTTCTCGATGCGCTGGCCGTCGCCCGCGCGCGTCAGCGCATAGGTCGTCAGCGTCGGGCTGCTGCCCTGGATCAGGTCGGTCACGTCGACGCCGAAGGTCAGCGCGCAGCGGTACAGGAATGCGAAGTTCAGGTCATGCTCGCCCGACTCGCAGGCAAGGTATTCTGCAGCGGAGACGCCTGTCTTCTCTGCCATCTGTGCAGGGCTGAGGCCCTCGACAAGACGCAGCTCGCGTATGCGCGCCGCCATTTCACGAATTGTCAGATCCAGCCCTGTGATCTGCGTCATTGAATCCCCTCCCTGAATTCCGGAAATAAAAAACCGCCCCAAAGAATCCGTTTTCTTTGAGACGGGAATAATGTCCCGCGGTACCACTCAAATTGCGCGTCTGCGCCACTCACGCTCTGACAAGCGTTAGACCTTCACGCGGCCATACGGGAGAGTTCTACTTGCTCCTGCTTTCTTCTCTCCGACTCGGAAGTCACAAGCATCCATCCGCTCAAACGGCTTTCACCTGCCGCCGTCTCTCTGAATGAGCTGAGGACGAATACCCTCTTCGTCACAGTCTTTATAAAAGAGATTATACCACTCTTCTCAAAGGTAAACTGTTTTTAAATTGTTTTTTACAGCAGTGCGCGCTGGATCTTGCCGGAGATCGTCTTAGGCAGCGAGTCGCGGAAGACGACGATGCGCGGGTACTTGTAGGGCGCGGTATGCGACTTGACGTAGTCCTGGATCTCCTTCTTGAGCTCCTCGGTCGCTTCCGCACCGCGCGTGAGCACGATGCTCGCCTTGACGACCTGGCCGCGCACCGGATCGGGCGCTGCGGACACGCCGCACTCAAGCACATAAGGCAGTTCCATGATTACGTTCTCGATCTCGAACGGGCCGATGCGGTAGCCGCTGCTCTTGATCACGTCATCGATGCGGCCGACATACCAGAAATAGCCGTCCTCATCGCGCCATGCGGTATCCCCCGTATGGTACATTCCGTCATGCCATGCCAGATGCGTGTATTCGGGGTCGCTGTAGTATCCCTTGAACAGTCCGCACGGCACGCCGTGGTCGGTACGGATCACGATCTCGCCGGTCTCGCCGATGGGAACAGGATTCCCCTGCTCGTCCACGATATCGACATCATACAGCGGCGAAGGCTTGCCCATGGCACCGGGCCGCGGTTCCATGCCGCAGAAGGTGCCGACGCTGAGCGTGGTCTCGGTCTGGCCGAAGCCCTCGTAGATCGTGAGGCCCGTGGCTTCCTTAAAGCGCTCGAAGACCTCGGGGTTCAGCGCTTCGCCCGCCGTGGAGGCGTGGCGGATGGAGCTGAGGTCGTACTTGCTGAGGTCCTCCTTGATGAAGAAGCGGTACATGGTCG
>JAFZPO010000037.1 GCA_017550305.1 Clostridia bacterium | reverse complement strand
TCTCGGTATCATCCGCTGTGACGGAAAGACTGTGGAAGCCATTCTTGATATCCGTTACCCAGTTATGGCGAATCCCGAATATATCGTAAAGAACATTCAGGACTCTCTTCCCGGGTTCGATGTCCAGGCAACACAGCCTGTCGTCCCCCATTATGTCCCCGAAAACAGCGAGCTTGTTCAATGCCTGCTGGATTCCTATTGTGAAGTAACAGGTCTTGAACGCAAGTGCCTGTACACCGGCGGCGGCACTTATGCGAAAGAACTTGAAGAAGGTGTCGCATTCGGTGCTTCCTTCCCAGACAGCGAAGATCTTGCACATCAGGCAAACGAGTATATCGTTCTGGAAGACTTAAAGAAAAATGCAAAAATTTTCGCTTCAGCTATTGTAAAACTTGCTGGAAAAGCGTAAAATACTATCGATTGAGAATCAGATTTGGGAGGTACCCTGCCTTGCAAAAGATTGAAAACATCACCTGCATCAATTGTCCTATGGGCTGCCGTATGGAAGTCACGCTGGAAGACGGCGTAGTCGTTTCCGTCAAGGGCCATACTTGTAAGCGCGGCGAGACCTATGCTCATCAGGAATGCACACAGCCCCTGCGTATGATTACCGCAGTTGCCCCCGTGGAAGACAGTCTTATGCCCGTCAGCGTAAAGACCCGCACTCCTATTCCCAAGGCAAAGATCGAAGAGTGCATGCGTGAGATCGATGCCCTTCAGCTGAAGGCTCCGATCCAGGCCGGTGACGTTCTGATTGCTGACGTAGCAGGTACTGGCGTTGATATCATCGCCACCAAGTCCGTTCAGTAATTACTTCAAACCTTTGCGCCGCCTTTCTAATCAAAGGTGGCGTTTTTGATTATATGGTGAAACAATATGAAGATTTCCCCTTTCGTTCTCAAGCCCACATTCCGATATGGAAGCCAGACCCCTTGGGGCGGTTCTGAGCTCGCTCGTCTTTTTCATAAAGAGGCTCCTGATCCGCGTACCGGCGAGAGCCTTGAAATGAGCGTTATCCCTTCACTGGAGAGTACCGATGAAAACGGAACATCGCTGAGCGAACTCATTTCTCAGTACGGTGCTGATCTAACTGGTACAGCTGTCCGCGGTGAATTTCCCCTGCTGCTGAAACTGATCGATGCCAGGGAACGTCTGAGCGTCCAGGTGCATCCGGATGATTCATATGCTGCAGCAAATGAAAACAAGCTCGGGAAGACGGAAGCATGGGTCATTCTTGCGTGCAAGCCGGATGCATCCATCGTATACGGATTGAAAGAAGGCACAGATCCAGGGGTTCTTAAGGCTGCATGCGAATCCGGTACCGGCGTGGAAGATTTACTGAATTATGCGCCTGTGCATGTCGGCGATGTCTTTTATATCCCCGCCGGAATGGTCCATGCAATCGGCGAAGGCATCGTCCTTTATGAGATCCAGCAGTCAAGCGATGTGACTTATCGCTTTTATGACTGGAACAGGACTGATGCCGCGGGAAACAAGCGTGCGCTTCATATCCGCCAGGCCCTTGATGTCACCAGGTATGATCTTGATACAGGCAAAGCGGTACCACGTGAATTATCCGACCCGAACTGCAAACGGGAATTACTTTTGGATACCCCGCACTTTAAACTCCAGCGGCTTCTTGATTGTCTGAACCTTCCCTTTACTTCTCATGAAGAATCTTTCTCTGTGCTCACTGCTCTTTCTGGCGGTTTCATAGAATGTGATCAGGATAAGATTCATCTTGCTGAAGGAACAACCCTGTTCATTCCCGCAAATTGCAGGGATTTCCGTCTGACAGCAAAGCATTGCCTCCTTGCTGGGCCCGCCTGTTAACGTCTTGTACTTTTATTCGTATGCAATGATTATTCGGAGGACCTTATGAACAGCCTTGCGCAGCGTTTTTCTTCCATTCTGCCTCAGGAACGCATTCAGAGCGATGTACTGATGTCAGAAAATACGACCATGCGTGTCGGCGGACCGGCTGATCTGTTTATTTCACCGAGGAATGAAGATGAGATCCTTGAAACGCTCTGTATATGCAAAGCTGAAGGCATCCCGTTTTTTGTCCTCGGAAACGGTTCAAACGTAGTATTCTCCGATGAAGGCTACCGCGGTGTTGTCCTGCATATCGGCAAATCATTTTCAGACATTACATTTGATGACCAGACGCTCGAGGCGAAGGCCGGCGCTATGCTTTCTTCTTTGTCTCATCTTGCTGCTTCACGCTCCCTGACCGGTCTTGAGTTTGCGTCAGGGATTCCCGGTTCTGTCGGCGGCGCAGTATTCATGAATGCCGGCGCATATGGCGGAGAGATCGCCCAGGTCGCAGACACTGTCACTGTCTTGTCTGAGGACGGTGCAGTTCATGAACTTTCCAACAGTGATATGTGCTTTGGCTACCGGAGCAGCACAGCCATGAAATCAGGCATGACCATTCTTTCAGCTGTCTTCAGACTTCAGCCCGGTGATAAGGACCAGATCGTGTCCACAATAGAAGATCTGAACGCGCGCCGCCGTCAGAAGCAGCCGCTCAATTACCCCAGCAGCGGCTCCTTTTTCAAGCGCCCAGTTGGTTATTTTGCGGGTGCATTGATCGAACAGGCAGGATTAAAGGGCTATTCGATCGGAGGCGCACAGGTCA
Source organism: Clostridia bacterium (assembly GCA_017550305.1). Classification (GTDB taxonomy): domain Bacteria; phylum Bacillota; class Clostridia; order Christensenellales; family Aristaeellaceae; genus SFMI01. The sequence goes on along the minus strand of JAFZPO010000037.1, from coordinate 2,050 downwards.
GTGCGCTTCATGCCGGATTTATCATCAATACAGGAAATGCTAGGGCGTCAGATATATACAACCTTATGAGATATGTCCAGGAGACTGTGCTGAAGCAAAGCGGAGTAATGCTCGAGCCTGAAGTGCGTTTGATCGGGAGCTTTGATGCATGAGTTTCTCGAGCGAGGTCAAATCAGAATTAACAGCAATAAAGACAGAAAAAAGCTGCTGTATGCTCAGTGAGCTTAACGCGCTTACGCAGAGCTGCGCTTCCATGACGCTTCACGGACATGGCGAGTTTTCCATATCTTATGCAACGGAAAACCCTTCAGTCGCGAAGCGTATTTTCATTCTTCTCAAACGGCGGCTTGAAATCAATTCCAATCCGCGCTTCCATAAAGCCGCGCGTTTTGGAGGAAGGCGCGTATATATCATTCAGCTGTCCCCCGCTGATTCACGCAAGCTCACATATGCGCTGCATATGCTTCGCAAAGATGAAAGCGGTGAAGTCTTCCGGGGCATTCCAAGGCATGCAATGACCCGCAAATGCTGTCAGCAGGCATTTTTGCGCGGCGCATTTCTCGGTACGGGATCCATTGTCATGCCCGAAAAGGATTATCATCTTGAGATCGTCTGCGGCAGTGACCAGAAAGCACGCGTCATTCAGCAGGTCCTGGAACGCAATGACCTTTCCGCATCCCTAATGTCCCGCCGTTCTTCCAGCGTACTGTATTTCAAACGCGGTGAAGACATAGCAGAGCTTCTTTCACTCATGGGTGCCGTACGTGCCAGGATGCGGTATGAAAACATTCTCGCCCAGCGCAGTCTGAGGGAAAACGTAATGCGTGTTACCAACTGCGACCACGGTAACCTACGCAGGCTGCTGACTGCGTCCCAGAAGCAGATGAAAGCCATTGAAACGATTAGGAACAGCGGACATTTCCCCGATCTTCCTCCGGATCTTCAGGCTATCATCCGCCTGCGCAGGCAGAACCCTGAAATGACGCTTGAACAGTTAGGTGATCTTATGACTCCTAAGCTTGGAAAGTCTGGTGTTTACCACAGGTTCCGGAAAGTGATCGAAATCGCCGAATCTATTGAAAACGAGCAAACTTCCAAGGACGAATAATCCCTTCATTCTTTTTTCTGCAAACAAAAAGCTGTGATATCCGAAGATACCACAGCTGTTTTTTGTAGCGTATTACTCGATAATGGAGATAACAGCGCCGGAACCGACCGTGCGGCCGCCCTCGCGGATAGCGAAGCGCAGACCAGCCTCGATGGCGATCGGCGTGATCAGGGTGACTTCCATCTCGATGTTGTCGCCGGGCATGACCATCTCTACGCCTTCGGGCAGCTTGATGTTGCCGGTAACGTCAGTCGTGCGGAAGTAGAACTGCGGACGATAGCCGTTGAAGAACGGAGTATGACGGCCGCCTTCTTCCTTCGTCAGCACGTATACCTGACCCATGAAGTGGGTGTGCGGATGGATGGAACCGGGCTTCGCCAGTACCTGGCCGCGCTCGATCTCATTGCGCTGTACGCCGCGCAGCAGAGCACCGATGTTGTCGCCGGCTTCTGCATAGTCCAGCAGCTTGCGGAACATCTCGATACCGGTAACGGTGGTCTCTCTGGGCTCATCCATCAGACCAACGATCTCTACCTTCTCGTTCATCTTGATGGTGCCGCGCTCCACACGGCCGGTGGCGACGGTGCCGCGTCCGGTGATGGTGAAGACGTCCTCAACAGGCATCAGGAAGGGCAGGTCGGCCTTGCGGTCGGGGGTGGGGATGTATTCGTCGACGGCATCCAGCAGTTCCTTGATGCACTCGTACTCGGGAGCATTGGGATCGGTGCTCTCGGAAGCCAGTGCGTTCAGAGCGGAACCCATGATGATCGGAATATCATCGCCGGGGAACTCGTAGGTGGTCAGCAGGTCACGGACTTCCATCTCGACCAGCTCAAGCAGTTCGGGATCGTCGACCTGGTCGACCTTGTTCAGGAAAACAACGATGGCGGGCACGCCGACCTGACGGGCCAGCAGCACGTGCTCACGGGTCTGAGCCATAGG